>JBBRXD010000273.1:0-3467 GCA_038248775.1 Lysobacterales bacterium
AAGCTCGAGCATCAGTCGTTCGACCTGGCCCAGCCTGGTTCCTGCGTGATCATTGGTCATGGCAGCCTCGCACGAAGACTCCGTTCGGTAACAGAGCGGGGCCACTCGACGTCGGCCCCGCCCCACGTTTCAACTGCGCGCAGCCGTCAGGCCTTGCCAGCCTCAGCCTCGGACTTGCGAACAGCGATCGCGTAGATCACCAGGCCAAATATCGCTTTCGCGGTGATGTCGGCGATGGTGTAGCCGACCTGGATCACGGCCTCGGCGGTTCCACCGCTCATGCTCACCACGAACGGCAAGAAGTAAACGATGGGATAGAAGAACCAGGACACCACCACCAGGTTGCGTGCGAGCCGGATCAGGCCTCGAACGGCCTCAGGCTGGCGGTCAATGGCTTCACCCAAGCTGCTGTACAGCGTAAACACGATGTAGAGGAAGGGCAGCATCGACAGAACGCCGAAGATCATCCGGGTGGAGTCGATGCCACCGGATACCTCACCCGGGTAGCCCAGCAGGATCATCAACGCGGCAGCCCCGCCCAACTTCAACGACTTGGACACCGTCTCTGACTGTGAAAGCCGCATCACCAGGATAAGTTCAATCAACAACAGCGGCACGGTCAGCAGCCAGTCCACGTAACGGTACGCGTGGTTGAACCCGACGCCCGTCGCGGTGACTACGCCGTTACCGACTTCATACGCTTCACCCCAGCTGTTGAAAATACGCCAGTAGTGATAAAGCGCAATAAACGTGACCAAACCGGTAATAGTTAGGGCGGTTTTGTAGTGCTGCGAGACTTGCGAGCGCCCGAACCAGAAGAATAATGTAGCGGCTGCAAATGTAGCTATGCCGAATGAAAAGGCGTTGTAGACCAGTGAGAACTGGTCGGCGGACAAAAATTCCATGTCGTGACTCCCATTGCCGATGGCGGCTGGTGAAGGTTTTTTGCGCCCTTTCGGGCATCTGGTGATTTCATATCTGGCCATCGCGACGGGATGCGGATGACCCCGGATGCGACTCCCCTTTTCGATGGCGGTGCCACGGGGCCGCTGGACGCCTGGATCAAACAGGGCAGGCAACAGCCGGGTGACAGAGATATCGGTCTGCTTCCCTGCAGGCCAGCGAAGTTGACGCTCGCAGCGGTGTAGGGCCTGTGTACGGCGCGTCGTCAAGACGTGATGGAGGCCTTGGAGAGGCGATCCGGGATAGGTGGAGAGAGTTCGGCTTACTCGGCGCGCTGGGCGAGTCCATCAATCTGCGCGGCCAACTGCAGCACGCTGCTGCGCTGCGCCGCCAGATCGATGGCGACGTTGATGTTCATCTGGCCTAGGACCGTGCTCAGCTTTGCGATCTCCGGGCCGCCGTCACCCCCGGCTGCCGCGGCCTTGGCCATGGCGGCTGCCGCTTCCTGCAGATGCGTATTCGCGGTACCGAAGTTGCGGTCATCCAGGTCGGCACTGGTCCGATAGAGGGCCGCGCTCGCGGAGAGCAAGTGATTGCGTGCAGTGGCGCTGGCCACCGCCTGGCGTGCGCTGTCCAGGTCGTTCTGGAGTGCGAGCACGGCTTGTTGGTGCCCGGTCTTCTGCGCTGCCAGGCGGCTGCTGCCCTTGATCGAAGCGGTGATGTAGCCTGCCGCGACCAGCGCGATGGCAACAGCCGTCGCCAGGAGCAGCATTTTTGCGGTCATCAGGCGCGAGGGCGAAATCGGGCTTCCGGATTCGATGTCGTTCATTTCGCGTCTGACTCCTGGGGGAAGGGCTCGTGCCCAGAACCATAGCAACGCTGGATTCGAACGCCAACAAGATTACCGGAAACCAGCGGCCACAGCCCAGCCTCCAGATGGCCGGGAAAAGCTTAGGAGGTCGATCCTGGCGTCGCAGGCAAGGCCCAATCAATCTGCCCCAGGCCGCGCCCTGCCAGCCAGCGATTGGCCGCGGAAAAATGTCCGCAGCCAATAAATCCGCGATGCGCGGACAAGGGTGAAGGGTGCGGTGCGCGCAGCACGCAGTGCCGTCGGGCATCAATGATCCGGCCTTTGGCTTGCGCGTAGCTGCCCCACAGGATGAATACCAGTCCATCCTTTTCCCGGCCGAGGGTTTCGACCACGTGGTCGGTGAATCCCTCCCAGCCCCGGCCCTGGTGCGAACCGGCCTGTCCCGCTTCCACGGTAAGCACCGAGTTCAACAAGAGCACGCCCTGCTTCGCCCAGGATTCCAGGCAGCCGTGCTTTGGCCGTGCCAAACCGAGGTCGCGTTCGATTTCCTTGAAGATATTGAGCAACGACGGCGGAATGTCCACGCCCGGCGGCACCGAAAAACTCAGGCCATGCGCCTGGCCGGAGCCGTGGTACGGGTCCTGGCCCAGGATCACCACCTTCACCTGGTCGAAGGGCGTGGCATCGAGTGCGGCGAAGATCCGGTTACCGGGTGGATGGATGCGTTTGCCCTTGGCCTTTTCCTGCCTCAGGAATTGAGCGAGCACCTGCATCGGCGGGGTCAGCAGGTAGTCGCCGACCTTGGCTCGCCAGGAAGGCGTCAGGTTTATCTGTGCTACCGGCACCCGGTCGGGCTTAGGCAGCGCCACGCGTGCGCGCGGGAATATTTACCTTTTCGCGCATCAGCCGGCCGACGCGAAGCTGGAACAACAGCTTGGTTACCAGCAGGCGTTCTTCGATGGGCTTTTGCACCAGGTCGTTGGCGCCGGCGCGCAGCAGGTCGGTCTGGTTGGCGGGATTGGCATCGCCTGTCATCACCAGCACCGGCAGCAATCCCTTCGGATAGCCGAAGGTTTTGCGGATGGAATTGACCAGGTCTTTTCCGGTCAGGTCGCCTTTCAGGTACACATCGGTCAGCACCACGTCGGGCCCAGGCACGCGGCCTTGCGCCTTCATCGTTTCCAGGTGCGCGACGGCATCTTCAACGCAGGTGCAATGGATAACCTGCAGGCCGTGTTTTTCCAGCATGCGCCGGGTGGCCAACGCGACCACGCGGCTGTCTTCCACGTACAGCACTTCGCCACCCGGTTCCGACTCGGGCGAGACGTAGCCCTTGATGAAGGCGGCCAGCGCATTGAAGCCGAGCGACTTGTCGAAATAATCGGTGACGATGTCATTGAAGCTGCGGCTTTCCAGGCGCTCTTGCACATCGCCGGAAACAACAATGATGGGGATGTAGGCCTGCGGCGTGTGTTCACGCAGGTAGCGGGCCAGCGCCAGTCCATCCATATCGGGCAAACGCAAGGCCGTGGTAACCAGGCTGAAGGCGCCGGTGAGCAACGCGGCCTTGGCTTCCTCGCCGGTTTCGCAACCGATGAATTCCATGCTCGGCAACTGCTGCCGCAACACGCCCTCGATCATCTTCCGGACAACCTTCGACCCGTCCACCACCCTGATTCGTGGGGTTGCGGTCTCGGAAAGTCGGAAGCCGGGGCTGCTCATCAATGGGCTCAAAGGTCTGTTGGACGAGTCT
>JBBRXD010000274.1:0-3446 GCA_038248775.1 Lysobacterales bacterium
ACGCCTTCGCCGGGCGCGAGCGTGATCTCGCACTGCAAGGCAGCGCAGGGATCCAGTCCCGCGCCGACACGGCCCGACAGTGGCCCGCCGTGGAGCAGCGCCGCGGGTCGCGCTTCCTCGCCAAGCACGCCGAGGAACTCGCGTCGATCACCGGTGGCCGATTGCTGGCAACCGCCCAGGTCGAGGAAGGCGACGCGATCGGCGAAATCGGGGCGCCACGCATTGCGCGCCAGCAGCGCTCCGGTGCCGGCATCGCAAGCGGTGGAAACATGTGGCGCGGGCACGGTCCCGTTCGGGCCCAGGGCCCATTGCACGTAGGCGGTCACCGACAGTCGGCGTGAGCGATCGGAATCATTGCGCAGGCGCAGGCGACCGATCCTGACCGGATCATCGACGGGAACCAGCATCAGCAGGTCAGAGGCAATGCCGTGGGCCGTGGCGTGCAGGCGGCTGAAGCCCTTGCCATGCTCGGTGCGGTAGTGGCCGCCGGGCGCGCGCGCGGGCGAGGCGCTGGCCGACCACAGTGCGCCGTCGTCGAGGTCGCGCAGATAGATGACATCGCGCGGTACATCGCTGACCGGATCGTTTGGCCATGGGGTGAGTGGGTTCTGCTGACTGTTGACCGACCAGCTGTAGCCGCCGCCTTCGGCAGTCAGCAGGAAACCGAACTGCGCATTCGCGACCACATTCGACCACGGCGACGGCGTGCAATCGTCACCTTGCAGGTGGATGCTGTAGCTGGCGCCATCGGCGCTGAAGCCGCCCCAGCCATTGTCAAATTCTCGCGCCGTGACTTGTGCGTCCTGTGCTTTCCATGCGGCAAGTTCGGGGTTCGACAGCCTTCGCGGCGTTTGCGTGGCGCGCGTGGCGGTCCAGGCAGCAGCATCTGCCGCAGCACTCGCGACGTTGGAGTTGGCCAACGCGGGCCAGCCACTGGTCCCGTCCAGGATGACGCGCGCAACCGACCACAGGGCATCGCGCAGAGCGGAATCAAGCGTTGAGGCATCGAGCTCGAACACCGCAGACGGAACCAGGTTCTTGCCGGGCTCGAGCGCTGCCGACTGCGCCTGTACGCGCTGTGTCAACGCCGGAATCGCGCCTGCACCGCCTGGGGCGAGCACGACCAGATCGGCGGCGAGTCCCTGCGCCTGCCAGTAACGCTGCGCTGCCAATGCCGTAGCGAGTGCATCACCGGTGCCTGGTAGTTGCGCGGCCAGGGGTTGCGTGGCCAAGGGCAGCAGAACTATCGGCCGATCGCCGGAAATCCCGGCGCGCCACAGGGTTGGTGCACCGCCATGACCGCGCATGAGCAGATCGGGCGCGGCGCGGTACAAGGCATCGCTCTGGCGCAGTGCGGCCGCAATGGTGTCGAAGCGTTGCGCGTCCCCGGCGCTCACATCCAGTCGCTCGCGGGTGGCGCGGGCAAATTCCTTAGCGCCCGACAAGGCCGAGGCGACGGCATCAGGCGCTCGCAGGGTATCGACGAGCTCGATGGCGGCATCTCGGGTCTCCGCCATCACCGTCCACAGCACCAGCTGCACACGCGCGCCTGGTGCCAGGGTGATGCGTCGGCGCAGGCTCATCACCGGATCGAGCACGCAGCCAGTGGTACCGGTCAACGCGGCACCCGGCAGCATGGCCAGCGCGTTGCGCAAGGTTCGCCCACGACCCAGGAAGCGGCGGCGGTCGGTTTCGAATTCGAGTCCGGTCGCGCCTGCATGCACGGCACCGTCGCCATCGATGGCGACCAGGCTTTGTGCACACCAGGGTTGGCTGTCTTTTGCCGCGCGGCGACGGCGCGTCGCCAGCAGCACACCGCGGGCGGCGTCCCAATGCGTCTGCACGAACAACTTCGAGAATGCGGGGTGCGAGGCATCCGGACCACCGGGGCCGATCACTGCCTCCAGGTAAGTCGTCAGCACCAGCTCGCGGGGGCGGCTGCCATGATTCTCGACCGTCAGGTGGCGCAGTTCGGCATCATGGCCTGCATGCACCGCGACCTCGAGCCGCGTGCTGATGTCGCCATGGCGTCGTTCGAAAATCGCTACGCCTTCGCCGGCAAGCGAGGTAAATGCATCATCGCCGTCGGGAAACGGCTGCAGTCCCGCCGACCAGGGTTGCCCGCTGCCGGCATCGGCGAGCATCAGGAAAAGGCCCCAGGGATCGCGCACTGGATCTTCACGCCAACGGGTTACTTCGAACTGGCGCCAGCGGCTGCCGCCGGCGCCGGCGCCGTCGATGGCGACGCGATAGGACCCGTTGCTGAGCAGGTGCAGGTCGTTTGGAACGATGGGCATTGAGGAACGCCGCAAGAATCGGGAGCCTACGAGAATACGCCGCCGCCAGCGCCAGCGCCGGCGCAGGTCTTGGTCAAAGTGCCGTTCAGGCCCCCGGAGTAGCATGGAGACGGTGATCGCCTTATCGGACATGCCAGACGCCGAACTGCTTGACCGCCTTCAGTGCGCGGCCTGGTCGTACTTCCCTGCGTGTACCAGTACGAGCACCGGCCTGGCCCTGGACAACTCCCGCGCCCATGCGCCGGTCAGCATTGCCTCGGTCGGGTTTGCGCTTGCCAGCTGTCCGGTAGCGGTGCACCGCGGCTGGATCGGGCGGGCCCAGGGTGCCGCGTACTGCCTGAAGGCCTTGCGCTTTTTCCGCGACAGTGAGCAGGGCGACGGCCCCGAGGCGACCGGCTACAAGGGCTTCTATTACCACTTCCTGGACCAGCACAGCGGCAAGCGGATCTGGCGCTCGGAGCTGTCAATGGTGGACACCGCGCTGTTGATCGCCGGCGCGCTGGCCGCGGCCCAGTATTTCGGGGCCGACGATCCCGATGAGGCAGAGCTGCGCGCACTCGCGCACGCGCTGTACCTGCGCATCGAGTGGGACTGGGCGCAGGACGGTCGGCAGACGATCTGGCAGGGCTGGAAGCCGGAGTGTGGTTTCCTGCAATACGGTTGGGAGGGCTACAGCGAGGCCATCGTGCTTTACGCGCTGGCGCTCGGATCACCAACGCATCCGGTCGGCGATTGCTACGACGCGTGGACGTCGACCTACCAGTGGGAAAACATCTACGACCAGGACCTGCTGTACGCGGGCCCGATGTTCGTGCACCAGTTTTCGCATGCATGGGTCGACCTGCGTGGCATCCGCGACCAATTCATGCGCGGCAAGCGCTCGGACTACTTCGAGAACAGCCGGCGCGCAGTGCTGGTGCAACGCGAGTACGCGCGACGCAATCCGCAATACTGCAGCGGCTTCGATGATGAACTCTGGGGGCTGTCGGCGGGCGATGGCCCCAGCGACGAGCAGCCGCAGGTCAGCAACGAAACCCGACGCCTGTTCGGCTATGCAGCGCGGGGCGTCCCGTTCGGCCCGGACGACGGCACGCTGTGTCCCTCGGCGGTATTGGCGTCGGTGCCGTTTGCACCGGAACTTGCGACCCG
>JBBRXD010000275.1:0-3445 GCA_038248775.1 Lysobacterales bacterium
AGTTGTTCCCCGGCTCGTCTTTGGTGAAGACGCCGCCCGCGTGGCTGTTGGTAGCGACTTTATTGGACACGCAGAAAATCTGGGGCCTGATGGGCGCACGCATCGAGCCCGACTGGGTCATTGCTCAATTGCCGCACCTGTTGTCGCGACGCCACTTCGATCCGCATTGGTCGCGTGCACAGGGCCGGGTTATCGGCTCGGAACAGGTCGGCCTGTTCGGCCTGGTGCTGGCGCCCAAGCGGCCAGTGCATTACGGCGGACTGTATCCGGAAGAATCGCGCGACATCTTTATTCGCCAGGGGCTGATTACGGGTGAGATCAATACCCGATCGGCGTTCGTGGCGCGCAATCTTTCCACACTGGAGAAGGCGCGCGAAGAAGAGGCCAAACTGCGTCGCGCCGGCCTGATTGCCGACGAGGACTGGCAGGCACGCTGGTATCTGGACCGGTTACCGCCCGACATCAACAGCGTGCAGGGACTCGAGAGCTGGACCTCGAAGCTGCCGCCTGAAAAGCGCAAGGTGTTGGAATGGTCGCTGCTGGACCTGTTGCCGGGCGAGGGCAGCGAAGCCGATCGCTTCCCGAAATATTTCGCGCTGGGCGATATCCGGCTGGCCCTGCATTACCGCTTCGAGCCCGGCGCGGAGGATGACGGCGTAACGATGGACTTGCCCTTGCACCTCCTGAAAGCGATCGACCCGGTGCGGATGTCGTGGCTGGTGCCTGGCTTGGTGGAGGAGAAAGCGGCCGGCCTGATCCGTTCGCTGCCGAAGTCGCTGCGCCGCAACTACGTGCCTGCGCCGGACTTCGCGCGCGCGTTTTTCCAGGCTTATCCGCAGCCCGAAGCCGATTCGCTCGCCGGAGCGCTGGCGCGATTCCTGACCCGAAGCACCGGGGCACCGGTGGCGGCGACCGACTTCGACGAAACGGCGCTGGACCCGCACCTGCGCATGAATTTCCGCTTGGGCGAGCGCGAAGGGAAGATCCTGGCGACCTCGCGTGACCTCGACCAGCTTCGGCAGCGCTTCGGCGCGCAGGCCGAGCGCGCGTTTGCCGAGAGTGCGGGTGAACGGCTGGCGCGTCGCGGGCTCGCTACGTTTCCGGAGACGCCCATTCCCGAAAAAATTGCCGGTGCCGGCGGCGTGCCGGCCTACCCCGCATTGGTGGACCGCGGCGAGGCAGTGGACCTGGATGTATTCGCCGACCCGGTACAGGCGCGCGCGGAACACGAGGCCGGCGTGCGCCGCCTGGTACGGGTCGCAACCGCCGACAAGGTACGGCAGGCACGCAAGCAACTGCCGGTGTCGCCCAAGCTGGGCCTGCTGTATGCCGCGATCGAATCATCCGAGCGCTTGCGCGCCGACATCGTCGATTCCGCGCTTAACGTTTTGCTAAACGAAGGCCTGGCCGAGATCCGCGACAAGCCAGCTTTCGATGAGCTGGTGGGGAAGGTCGGCCGACAATTGTTTGAGCAGGCGATGCAGCGACTGAAGCTGGCCGAGTCCGTGCTGGCGGCCTACGCGCAGGTAAAGCCCAAGCTGGAATCGCCCTTGATGGGCTGGGCGCAGGGCAACCTGGATGATATTTCGCGGCATCTGCGGTAATTGGTCCACGCCGGATTCCTGCGCGAGACCCCCGCTGCCTTCCTCGCCGAGTTCCCTCGCTACCTGAAGGCCTTGGACCTGCGTGCCGAACGGGCGATCGCCGACCCGATCAAGGACCAGGCGCGATTGCTTGAACTCCAGCCCTACGCCGATGCCCTGGCCCGGGCCCAGGAAAAAAACTCGTTGCTGACGCCCGCCTGGCTGGCGTTCCAGCAGGATCTGGAGGAGTTGCGCGTCCAGACCTTCGCGCAGGAGCTGGGAACGCGGCGACCGGTTTCGCATAAACGGCTGGCCCGCCAGTTGCAGCATCTTGTTTGAACCGCCAAAGTCACTGACGTGAATACGATGGCGCTCGAAGCCCGAACCCTGGACGACTGGCTGGACCGGCACGCCGAAGCGGCGCCGCTGAAGCCGGTGGACCTTGCGCTGCGCGCATTCCGACACCCCGTGCCGCCGCTGGCCTGGGCGGTGCTCGATACGCTGGAACTGGTGCGCGCCGATGCCGAGGTGCAGCTGGCCGCCTTGCTGCACCTGTGCCCCAAGCTGCGCGAAGAAATCCTGCCGATACTGGACAAGAACTCCGGCCTGCGCCCGCTGCTCGATGGACTGCAGGCCGCCGAACAGGTGTGGAGCCTGCATGCGCAGCGCGAGGGTCGCGGCAATGCCGAGGGTTTGCGGCGGCTGCTGTTGGCGATCATCCGCGACTTGCGGGTGGTGCTGATCCTGCTTTCCGAACAGCTCGAGCGCCTGCGTGCCGCCGCCAACGCGCCCGCGGAGGAACAGAAGGCGCTGGCGGAACTGACCGCTGACATCCACGCGCCGCTGGCCAACCGCCTGGGCATCTGGCAATTGAAGTGGGAGCTAGAAGACCTGGCGTTCCGCTACCTGCAGCCGGAAACCTACCAGCGCATCGCCCGTCTGCTCGACGAGAAACGCACTGGCCGGGAGCGCTTCATCGAGGCAGCCAAGCAGAAGATTCGCGCCGCCCTCGGCGAGGTGGGTATCAACGCGCAAGTGGATGGCCGGCCCAAGCACATCTTCAGCATCTGGAAAAAGATGCAGCGCAAGGGCCTGGACTTCAGCGAGCTGTACGACATCCGTGCGGTTCGCGTACTGGTGGACGACGTCGCCGACTGTTACGCGGCGCTCGGCCTGGTGCACCAGCTATGGACGCCGGTGCCGTCGGAATTCGACGACTACATCGCCAAGCCCAAGGGCAACGACTACCGGTCATTGCACACGGCGGTGATCGGCCCGGAAGGGCGTGCGCTGGAAGTGCAGATCCGCACCCAAGCGATGCATGAACACGCCGAACTGGGCGTGGCCGCGCACTGGCGCTACAAGGAAGGCGGCAAGGGCGAAGCCAGCTTCGAGCGGAAAGTGGCCTGGATGCGCCAGTTGCTCGAGCAGCGCGAGGGCGATGACGAAACAACCTTGCTGGCCGGCTTCAACACCGAGTTGCTGGAAGACCGCATCTACCTGCTGACGCCGCGCGGCGAAGTGGTGGATTTGCCGCAAGGCGGAACCGTGCTTGATTTTGCCTACCACGTGCATACCGAGGTGGGGCATCGCTGTCGTGGTGCGAAGGTGAACGGTCGCATCGTGCCGCTCGATTACAAGCCGGCCAGCGGCGACCGCGTGGAGATAATGACCCACAAGACCGGCGAGCCGCGGCGCGACTGGCTGTTGGCGAGCAATGGGTTCCTGGCCAGCGGCCGCGCCCGCGACAAGGTGCGCGCCTGGTTCCACAAGCTTGACCGCGCGCGCAACCTGCAGGCCGGCAAGGAAATGCTGGAGAAGGAACTGCGCCGCGTGGCGATGATGCAGTCCGACTTGGCGCC
>JBBRXD010000276.1:0-3437 GCA_038248775.1 Lysobacterales bacterium
ATTCTGCTGCGGGGTGGAGCAGTCTGGCAGCTCGTCGGGCTCATAACCCGAAGGTCGCAGGTTCAAATCCTGCCCCCGCTACCAGTTCAAGGCCGTATCCATTCACCGATACTGCCCGGTCTTGTCGTCAACGGTTTCGACCGTTCCGACACCGGAACCTGGATGTACCGGAAAAGGGCCTTATGGCCCTTTTTTGTTTCTGATGCACACGGAAGTTCGAACGTCCAATCACGAGGCACGCACGCGATAAATGTCAGGCAAAGCGGAAGAAATACAGGCACTGCTCGCACCGACCGTTGCGTCGATCGGGCTTGAACTGCTGGGCGTGGAATTCGTTCCGTCCGGCAACAGCGCATTGCTGCGCCTGTATATCGACGTCGAGGGCCGCAATGTGGGCATCGAGGATTGCGAAGCAGCCAGCCGTGAAGTATCGGCACTGCTCGACCTGGAAGACCCGATTGCTTCCGAGTACACGCTGGAAGTTTCATCGCCGGGCATTGACCGGCCCTTGTTCGCCATTGCCCAGTTCGCGCGCTACATCGGCGAGCAGGTGAAGGTGACCATGCGCCTGCCGCAGGACGGTCGCCGCCGGATCAATGGCCGCATTGTCCGTGTTGAAGGCGACAGCGTGGTCATCGCCGATGAGAAGGGCGAAACCGCCATCGCCAAGGAAAATATTGAAAAGGCCCGCCTGGTGCCGGACCTGGTCGCCCTCGGGCTGGCCGCGCAACCGAAAAAACCAGGTGGACAACGCGGCAAGCGCCGCAAACCCGATGGATCCGACACACCGGGATCATCTGAAAAAGGCTGAGGGCGCGCGAGCGTCCGCACGGAGCGAGTGATATGAGCAAGGAACTGTTGCTGGTCATGGAAGCGGTCGCCAATGAAAAGGGCGTGCCGCGCGAAGTCATCATCGAGGCGATGGAGGCCGCGTTGGCGTCTGCCGCGAAAAAGCGCTATCACGACCAGGAAGTGGACATCCGTGTGTCCATTGATCCCAAGTCCGGCGAGTACGAAACCTTCCGCCGCTGGGAAGTGGTGGCCGACGACGTGGTGATGGATTCGCCCGACCACCAGCTGCGCTTGATGGATGCGATCGACGACAAGCCTGATTCGCAGGTTGGCGAGTACGTCGAGGAGTCAATCGAGAATCCCGAGTTCGGCCGAATCTCCGCCCAGGCCGCGAAGCAGGTCATCGTGCAGCGCGTGCGCGACGCCGAGCGCGCGCAGGTTATTGACGCCTGGAAGGACCGGGTGGGTGAGCTGATCAATGGCGTGGTCAAGCGCGTCGAGCGCGGCAGTGTTTATGTGGACCTGGGTGGCAATGCCGAGGCCTTCATTCCGAAGGACAAGGCCATTCCGCGCGACGTACTGCGCCCGGGTGACCGCGTGCGCGGCTACCTGCTGGATGTTCGCGCCGAGCCGCGCGGCCCCCAGTTGTTCATTTCGCGTACCGCCCCTGAATTCATGATGGAATTATTCAAGCTCGAAGTTCCGGAAGTCGGCCAGGGCCTGGTCGAGATCAAGGCCGCCGCGCGCGATCCGGGCGACCGCGCCAAGATCGCCGTGCTCGCGCACGACCATCGCACCGATCCAATCGGTGCCTGCATCGGCATGCGCGGTTCGCGCGTGCAGGCTGTGTCGAACGAACTGAACGGCGAGCGCGTGGACATCGTGTTGTGGTCGGACAACCCGGCGCAATTTGTCATCAACGCCATGGCGCCGGCCGAAGTGCAGTCCATTATCGTCGATGAAGAAAAGCATTCGATGGACCTTGCTGTCGCTGAAGACAAGCTGGCCCAGGCCATTGGCAAGGGCGGCCAGAACGTCCGTCTCGCCTCGCGCCTGACCGGCTGGCAGCTCAATGTGATGACCCAGGACCAGGTCACCGCCAAGAGCGACGCTGAACAATCCATTGCCCGCCAGTTGTTCATGGACAAGCTGGAAGTGGATGAAGAAATCGCAGGCATCCTGGTGACGGAAGGCTTCAGCACGGTGGAAGAAATCGCCTACGTGCCGGCTGCCGAGCTGCTGGCCGTCGAAGGCTTCGACGAGGACATCGTCGAGGAACTGCGCGCCCGCGCCCGCGATGCGCTGCTCACCGAAGCCCTGGCGGCCGAGGAAGACGTCGAAGATCACAAGCCGTCCGAAGAACTTCTTGCAGTTGATGGCATGAACGAGCACACCGCTTACATCCTGGCCGCGCGAGGCGTCATTACCCGTGATGACCTGGCTGAACTGGCGGTGGATGAAATCCTCGACATCGAAGGCATGGATGCCGAGCACGCCGCGAAGTTGATCATGGCGGCGCGGCAGCATTGGTTCGTGTAATCGCAATGCTTTGAAGAAGCATCACCCCTGGTGCGGAACCCGCGCCGAACGCAAGGAATCAAACCCTCATGTCTGAAGTCACCGTAGGTTCTCTGGCCAAAGTGCTGGGCATGCCGACCGAAAAGCTGCTCGAGCAGCTTGCCGGCGCTGGCATGACCTTCAGCGGGCCGGATCAGGTGGTCAGCAGCACCGAGAAGATGAAGCTGCTCGGCTTCCTGCGCCGTACCCATGGCAAGGAAGAAAAGCCGGCTGAAGCGGCCGCGCCCAAGCAGATCACGCTCAAGCGCCGTACGGTTGAGGAAATCACCGTAAGCGCCGGCAAGGCCAAGACCACCGTCAACGTGGAAGTGCGCCAGAAGCGCACTTACCTCAAGCGTGACCAGGTCGACGCACCGCCGGCCACCACCGAGCACGAAGAAGTCCTGCGCAAGCTGGCCGAGGCCAAGCTCCGCCAGCAGGCGGAACTGGACGCGCTTGATGAAGGTGATCGCAAGCGCAAGATGGTCGAGATCGCCAAGCGCGAAGCGGAAGATGCCGTCCGGCTTGCACGCGAAGCGGCTGCTATTGCTGCGGCCGCACCCGCGGTCGAGACTCCGGCTGCGGTAGATCCCGAAGTTGCCGAAGCGCGAAAGGACAAGCACGCACCGCGCCCGCACAAGGCCGACCAGCCGCGTTCGGACGCCAAGCCGTCCATGCCCAGCCGTCCGCCGATGAACAAGTCGCCGGTCAATGCGCCCGGCAACAAGACCCCAGCGCCCAAGCACAAGGCCCGCGGCTCGCACGCGATGGTGGACAACGAAGGCGAGGACGGCACCACGCCCTTGTTCGTCACCGGCCAATTGCACCTGACCGCCGACGAACGCGCGCGCCGCAGTTCCGCCGGCAACCGCAAGAAGCCGAAGCTGAAGACAGCCGAACCATCGCGCACGTCTTCGGGCGCGCATGGCTTCTCCAGGCCCACCGCTCCGATACTGCGCGAGGTCTTCATCGGCGACAATATCCTGGTGTCCGAATTGGCCAACAAGCTGGCCATGAAGGGCAGCGAAGTCGTCAGGGCTCTGTTCAAGATGGGCATGATGGTCACCATCAACGAAGTGATCGACCAC
>JBBRXD010000277.1:0-3432 GCA_038248775.1 Lysobacterales bacterium
CCGGCGGCCTGGAAGGCGTGGACTACGAAGAAATCCGCTATGAAGGTTACGCCCCGGGCGGCATCGCCGTCATCGTCGAATGCATGACCGAGAACAAAGTGCGCACCGTGGCCGACGTGCGCCACGCCTTCAGCAAACATGGCGGCAACCTGGGCACCGATGGCTCGGTGTCCTTCCTGTTCAAGAAGGTCGGCGTGTTGGGTTTTCCGGCCGGCGCGAATGAAGATGCCATCACCGAAGCCGCTATTGATGCCGGCGCCGACGACATCGTTGTGTATCCGGAAGATGGTGCGATCGACGTGATCACTTCGCCGGACCAGTTCCAGGCGGTGAAGGATGCGATGGAGAAGGGTGGTTTCATTCCCGAGCAGGCGGCGGTGACGATGCGCGCCGAAAATGATATTGCAGTGACGGGCGAAACGGCTGAGCACGTGGTGAAGATGCTCGATATGCTCGAGGACCTGGACGACGTGCAAAACGTCTACCACAACGCCGAGCTGCCACCGGAGGCGTTTTTGTGACAAGCGACCTTTGTGGCAGCGGCCTTTGTGGGAGCGGCCTTGGCCGCGATACCTCTCGCCATTTTTTATCTGAAAGCTATCGCGGCCAAGGCCGCTCCCACAGTGAAGCCTAGCCTTCAATGACCAGGATACTGGGGATTGATCCGGGGTCGCAGCGGACGGGTGTGGGTATCATTGATTGTGATGCTGGCGGCCGGGTGACGCATGTGTTCCATGCGCCGCTGAAGTTGCTCGATGCCGAGAGTTTTCCGCTGCGCCTGAAGCTGTTGCTGGATGGATTGGGCGAAATCATTGAAACGTACCAGCCGACGGAAGTGGCGATCGAGAAGGTCTTCATGGCGCGTAACCCCGACTCGGCCCTGAAGCTGGGCCAGGCGCGCGGCGCGGCGATGTGCGCGGCGGTGATGCGCGACCTGCCGGTGCACGAATACGCGGCCAAGGAGATCAAACTGGCCGTGGTCGGCAAGGGCAGTGCCGACAAGGTACAGGTACAGCATATGATCGGCGTCATGTTGAACCTGCACGGCAAGATCCAGGCCGACGCCGCCGATGCCCTGGCGGTCGCGATTACCCACGCCCACGTGCGCGCCACGGCCGCGCGAATCGGCGTCAGTGCCCGCGAAGTCTGGAGCCGCAAGTGATCGGTCGGCTCAAGGGCACCCTGGTGCACAAGCAGCCGCCCTGGCTGATGATCGATGTCGGCGGCGTGGGCTACGAACTCGAAGCGCCAATGTCCACCTTCTACGACCTGCCTGAAGTCGGCTGGGAGGTGACCCTTTTCACCCACCATGCGGTGAAGGCAGACTCGGTCGCGCTGTACGGCTTCATGCGCGAGATCGAGCGCAGGCTATTTCGCGACGTGCAGAAAGTGACTGGCATCGGTGCGAAGATCGCGCTGGCTATCCTGTCCGGCGCCAGCGTGGATGATTTCGCCAGGCTGGTGCAGACCGGCGACGTGGCCGCGCTGACGCGCATTCCCGGCATCGGCAAAAAAACTGCCGAGCGCATCGTCGTCGAACTTCGCGATCGCGCAGCCGACTTCACCGGCGGCCCGGCGAGCATCGTCGGCAAGGGCGTGCCCAACGACCCGGTGGCCGAAGCCAGCGTCGCCTTGCAACAGTTGGGCTACAAGCCGGCTGAAATCGCCCGCATGCTGAAGGAAGGTGCCGCCGGCGACAGCGCCGAGGACATCATCCGGAAAGCGCTGAAATCCATGTTACGCAACGGCTGACGCCGGCAGGAAGCCGCACCCATGTCACAGCAAGCGCACGCCCGCTCGTCCAAGAAGCCATTGCCGCTGGTACTGGGGGCCATTGGCGTGGTGTTCGGTGACATCGGCACCAGCCCGTTGTACACGCTGAAGGAAGCCTTTGGCGAAAAGTACGGCCTGCAACCCGATCCAGGCAACGTGCTCGGTATCCTGTCGCTGGTGTTCTGGGCCATGATGCTGGTGGTGACACTGAAGTACGTGATGGTGATCCTTCGCGCCGACAACCGCGGCGAAGGCGGCATCCTGGCGCTGATGGCGTTGGTGCAACGCAGCCTGCCGATCGCCTCGCCGCTGACCTACAGCATCGGCCTGCTCGGGATTTTCGGCACCGCGCTTTTTTTCGGCGACAGCGTGATTACGCCAGCGATTTCTGTGCTGTCGGCCGTGGAAGGTTTGAAGGTGGCCGCGCCTGGGCTGGACCATTATGTCGTTCCGATAACCATCGCCGTGCTGTTGGTGCTGTTCGCCTTCCAGCGCCATGGCACTGACCGGGTCGGCAAGATTTTCGGGCCGGTGATGGTGGTCTGGTTCGTCACCCTGGCCGTGCTGGGTGGGGCGCAGGTATTGCGCAATCCTGAAGTGCTGTACGCAGTGAATCCGATCTATGCCGTCCAGTTTTTCATCCACCACGGCGTGCATGCCTGGCTGGCGCTGGGCGCAGTGGTACTGGCGGTGACCGGAGGCGAAGCCCTGTACGCGGACATGGGCCACTTCGGACGTATCCCGATCAAGCGGGCCTGGCTTTTTGTGGCCCTTCCGGCCCTGCTGCTGAATTATTTCGGGCAAGGCGCGATGGTTCTTGCCGACCCCAGCACCGCGCACAACCCGTTCTATTCGCTGGTGCCGACCTGGGGCCTGTTTCCGATGATCGCGCTGGCCACGCTGGCGACCGTCATCGCATCGCAGGCGGTTATTTCCGGCGCTTTCTCGCTGGCCCGGCAGGCCATCCAGCTGGGCTACCTGCCGCGCCTGGTGCTGGTGCATACCTCGGCCGAAACGATCGGACAGGTTTACCTGCCCTGGGTGAATCGCATCCTGCTGTTGCTGGTGATGATCCTGGTGGTGACCTTCCAGACCTCGAGCAACCTGGCCTCGGCCTACGGCGTGTCGGTAACCGGCAGCATGCTTATAGACACGATCCTGCTGATCATCCTGGCTTCGCAGAAGTGGCGGCTGTCGCCGCGCATCATCTGGCCGTTCGCGATCCTGTTCCTGACAGTGGACATTGCGTTGTTGTCGGCCAACGCGGTGAAGTTCCTGGAAGGCGCGTGGTTCCCGGTGGCGCTGGGCCTCATGGCCTTCACCGTGATGCGCACCTGGCGGCACGGCCGCGACCTGGTGCGCGAACACGTCAATCGCGACAGCCTGCGGATCGAACACTTCGTCGAATCGATCATGGTGGACCCGCCGGCACGGGTGTCGGGCACCGCTGTGTTCATGACGCCGTCCAACGAATACATGCCGCCCGCGCTGCTGCACAACCTCAAGCACAACAAGGTACTGCATGAACGCAACGTCTTGCTGAGCGTGGAAACCTTGAGCGTGCCGCGCGCCGACGAGGGCGAGCGCATCGCCTACAGCGAGCTGGGGCATGGCTTCCAGCGGCTGAGCCTGCGCTTTGGCTACATGGAGAACCCAAAC
>JBBRXD010000278.1:0-3427 GCA_038248775.1 Lysobacterales bacterium
TTCACAAATCAGGAGAAGTGCGATGAACCTTATTATCTGGTTGATTGTTGGCGGTATCGTGGGTTGGCTTGCAAGCATCGTGATGAAGCGTGATGGCCAGCAGGGCATCATCCTCAACATCGTGGTTGGCATCGTCGGCGCCTTTCTCGCCGGCTATATCATCTCCCCACTGGTCGGCGTAGGCACGATAAACAGCGGCTTCTCGCTGGGTTCGTTCCTGGTGTCGCTGGTCGGCGCCATCGTCCTGCTGGCACTGGTCAACCTGTTTACGCGTGGTCGCGCCAGTAGCTGATTCGGGTTCGCACGCAAAAGAAAATCCGCGCCTCGGCGCGGTTTTTTTTCGCCAGACTTCCCTCCCATGGCTGGCCACGGTCGGTCAGGCAGGTTTATGTCGCGGCCGCTTCGGGCCGGGCGCAGACTGCGCGCCTTGGCTGCTATCAACGGCGTCGATCCAACCGGCTGCCGCTGTCGGAAATGCGTCGGCATAAGGGACGTAGGGCTTGATGTCCAGGATCGGCGTGCCATCGAGCAGGTCCAGTCCACGAACGCGCAGGCCATCGGCCTCCACTGCCACCAGTTCCACGGCCGACAGGCCGATCGGGTTGGGCCGGTGCGGCGACCGGGTTGCCAGCACGCTTCGCTTGCCGCCGCCACGGGGTGGGCGGACTTCCGCTTTCCAGCCTTCGCTGCGATCAAACACAAACACCAGCCAGATCCGGTCGAACCCGGCCAGGTCGCGAAACGCCGCCTGCGGAAAACCCGCGATGAACCGGATCCACGCGTCGGCCGCCTGCCCCGTTTCCGTGCCGGCCACGACCGTTGCCTGGTGCGGCGCATCGATGCGACTGGCGTAGGGCGATTCGACGAAGGCGATTGCCCGGCACGAATAGTCCGGGACTTCAGCCAGTTTTTCTTGCATGGACTGCCCCATCACGGCCGGTTTGCCTGCCGCTAGCGTCGCAGATCGGCGCCTTGATTTCGACTCCATTCGCCACTGAGCCAAAGGTTGGTATTACTTTCGGCACTCCAGCCGCGACAGGCTTCCGTGTTCCGATATCGACATTGGCAACCAGGGGTATTTTTCAATGAAACGTCGCACGATCATCGTCATCGCCACCATCGCCGTGGCAGTTGTCGCCACCGGTGGCTTCATGTTCAACAAGGGCAAGGGCGAGAAGGCACAGGAAGTGGAAACCACTGCGGCCAAGCGCGCGCAAATCGTGCAGAAGGTCAACGGCACGGGCAAGATCCAGCCCAATACCGAGATCAATATCAGCGCCGATGTCAGCGCCAAGATCACCCGCCTTACCGTGAAGGAAGGCGACCACGTCGAGAAGGGCCAGTTGCTGGTCGAACTCGACCGCGCCCGCTACCTGGCCAGCGTGCAGAGCCAGGAAGCCAACGTTCGCTCAGCCCAGGCCAACGCCAGGCTGGCCCGCGACAACCGCGACCAGGCCGAGCGCGTACTGAAGCGCGCCAAGGAACTGGTGGCGCGCAAGCTGCAGGCGCAGTCCGACCTGGATGCCGCGCAAACGTCGTTCCAGGTGGACGGCTCGCGCTACCAATCGGCGATGGACCAGGTGCAGCAGGCCATCGGCGCGTTGCGCCAGGCCCAGGACGACCTGTCCAAGACCACCATCTACGCCCCGATTTCCGGCACGGTCAGTGACTTGAACAAGGAACAGGGCGAAATCGCCATCGGTTCGCAGTTCCAGGAAGACGTGATCATGGTGATTGCGCAACTGGGTGCCATGGAAGCACTGGTGAACGTGGACGAGAACGACATCAACTCGATCAAGCTGGGACAAAAGGCGGAGATTGAAGTGGATGCCGTACTCGGCGAGACGATCACCGGCGTGGTCTCCGAGATTGCGAGCAGCGCCAACGTGGCGCCCGCCGGCTCGAGCGTGCAGAAAACTGAGTTCGAGGTGAAGATCGCCATCAACAGCGATACCGGCAAGCTGCGCCCGGGCATGACGGCCAGCGCCGATATCGTCACCGAGACCCGTGCAAATGCGCTCAGCGTGCCGATCCAGTGCGTGACCGTGCGCACCATGGACCAGTTGGGCAAGGACGCAGGCAAGAAGGGCTTCAAGGCCGGCAAGGATGGTTTCGTTGAAGTGGTGTGGGTCGTGCAGGACGGCAAGGCGCAGCCGCGCGCTGTCAGCACCGGCATCCAGAGCGAGGATGCCATCGAGGTCAAGACCGGCCTGAAGGAAGGCGAAACGGTGGTCTCGGGCAGCTATCGCGCCATTTCACGCGACCTGGAAAACGACATGGCTGTGACCATCAAGAAGCCTGGAGAAGGTGACAGCGACAAGAAGCTGATGGCGGAATCCAACTGACATGTCCGCCCAACCCACCGTCAATGGCATCGGCTTGAGCCGCGAAGGCCACTCCCAAACGACGCTCAAGCTCGAAAACGTGGTCAAGACCTACACCATGGGCGACCAGGTCGTGCGTGCGTTGGCTGGCGTATCCCTGGACATCCGCAAGAACGAATACGTGGCGATCATGGGCCCATCCGGTTCGGGCAAGTCAACGCTGATGAACATCATCGGCTGTCTCGACGTGCCCAGCGCGGGCTCGTACCGGCTGGAAGGCCAGGCGGTTGACCAGATGAGCGAAGACGAGCTGGCCGAGATCCGCAACCTGAAGATCGGCTTCGTGTTCCAGACCTTCAACCTGGTGCCACGCGTCAACGTCTTCAAGAACGTGGAATTGCCGCTGATTTACGCCGGCCGCAACAAGACCGACCGCAAGCGCATCGCCGAAGACGCGATCCGCTCGGTGGGCCTGTTCGACCGCATGCACCACAAGCCCAACGAGTTGTCCGGCGGACAACGGCAGCGCGTGGCGATTGCCCGGGCCCTGGTCTGCGGGCCGTCGATCATCCTGGCCGATGAACCCACCGGCAACCTCGACAGCGCTACCGGCGTCGAGATCATGGCCTTGCTGTCAGACCTGCACGCTCGTGGCAACACCATCATCCTGGTGACGCACGAGGACGAGATCGCCGCACATGCGCACCGCGTGGTTCGCCTGCGCGACGGCCTGGTCGAAAGCGATATCCGCAAGCAATGAAGCTCAGCCTGGACATTGCCGAGTCGTTCAAGATCGCCATGAACGCGATAGTGGCAAACAAGAGCCGCGGCGGCCTGACCGCGCTGGGCATCATCATCGGCATCGTCGCGGTGGTGGTCACCATGACCGCCGCCAATGGCCTGCAAGCGACGTTCCGGCAGACCTTCGCCTCGGTCGGCGCCGACGTGATCTATGTGTCCAAGCGCCCATGGGTGCAGATGGGGCCGGACTTCACGCTGCGCAACCGGCCCGAGATCACGCTGGCAGTCAGCGATGCGTTGACACGCAAGCTGGAAGGCCGGGCGATAGTCAACCCGAGCATTCGCGGCAGCCAGCCGATCAA
>JBBRXD010000279.1:0-3427 GCA_038248775.1 Lysobacterales bacterium
TCCACCGTAGTGCCGGAAGGCTCGCGCGCGCTGGCCGGCATCGGTTGCCATTACATGGTGACCTGGATGGACCGCAACACCGACACCTTCACCCAGATGGGCGGCGAAGGCGCGACCTGGTGTGGCCAGGCGCCATTCACCAACGAAAAACACGTGTTCCAGAACCTGGGCGATGGCACTTACTTCCACTCCGGTTCGCTGGCGATCCGCCAGGCGATCGCGGCCAAGGTCAACATCACCTACAAGATCCTGTACAACGACGCGGTGGCGATGACCGGCGGCCAGCCGGTGGACGGTACGCTGACCGTGCCCGACATCGCCCAGCAGGTGCGCAGCGAAGGCGTGCAGACGATTGTCGTGCTGTCGGACGAGATTGAAAAGTGGAACAACCGTTCGCTGTTCCCGAGCGGCGTGGAATTCTTCGACCGCGTGGAACTCGACGCCGTGTCGCGCCGCCTGCGCGAAACACCCGGTACCACGGTGCTGATCTACGACCAGACCTGCGCGGCGGAAAAGCGCCGCCGTCGCAAGCGCGGCAAGATGGTGGACCCGGCCAAGCGCACGATGATCAACCCGGCTGTATGCGAGGGCTGCGGCGATTGCGGCGTCAAGTCCAACTGCGTTTCCGTGTTGCCGTTGGACACAGAGTTCGGCCGCAAGCGCGAGATTGACCAGAGCAATTGCAACAAGGATTTTTCCTGCGTCACCGGATTCTGCCCCAGCTTCGTCACGGTAAAGGGCGGTGGTATCCGCAAGAAAAAGAGCTCGGGCAGCGAGGTCAATTTCGACGCGCTTCCGGCACCGGTGTTCAAGAGCACGCTCGACGAGCCGTGGAATATCCTGATCACCGGCATCGGTGGCACGGGCGTTGTCACCATTGGCGCGCTGCTGGGCATGGCCGCGCACCTGGAACACAAGGGCGGCAGCGTGCTCGACCAGACCGGCCTGGCCCAGAAGGGCGGCGCGGTCACCACCCACGTACGCATCGCGAAAACCCCGGCCGACATCAACGCCGTGCGCATCGCCGCCGGCGAAGCCGACCTGGTGCTCGGTTGCGACATGGTGGTGGTCAATGATTACTGGGCGCTGTCGAAGATCCGCGCCGATCGCAGCCACGTGGTTCTCAACAGCTACGAGGCGATGCCCGGCACCTTCACCCGCAATACCGACCTGCAGTTCCCCGCGCGCGAAATCATTACTGCGGTAAAGACCGCACTTGGCGGCACCGATCCGTCGGTGGTGGATGCCTCAGAACTGTCGCTGGCATTGATGGGCGACGCCATCGCCACCAACCTGTTCATGCTCGGCTACGCCTGGCAGCAGGGCCTGGTGCCGGTGTCATTCGAAGCCCTGATGCGTGCGATCGAACTCAATGGTGCCGCGGTTGAAATGAATCGCAAGGCCTTCGCCTGGGGCCGCATGGCCGCACACGACCTGGCCACTGTGCAAAACGCCGCCGGCATCACCGCCGCCCCGGTCGCTTTGGACTTCGTTGGCAAGGCCAGCGCGGACCCCCTGCGCTCCGCCACCTCCGCCGCCTTCATCGGCGAAGGAAAACTCTCCCACAACGTCGATGAAACCATCGCCATCCGCGAGAAATTCCTCACCGAGTACCAGAACGCCGACTACGCGGCAAAGTACACCGCGTTCGTCAACAAGGTTCGTGCCATCGAAGCCCAACGCACGCCCGGCTTCACCGGCCTGTCCGAAGCGGTCGCCCGCTACGCCTTCAAGCTGATGGCCTACAAGGACGAATATGAAGTCGCGCGCCTTTACAGCACCGGCGATTTCGAAAAGCGCATCCGCGACACCTTCGACGGCGACTTCAGTTTGCACCTCAACCTGGCGCCGCCAATGTTCAGCAAACGCGACCACCAGGGCCACCTGGTCAAGCGCGAATTCGGGCCATGGGTCTTTACTGCGTTCAAGCTCCTGAAGGGTTTAAAGTTCCTGCGTGGTACGGCCTTCGATGTGTTCGGCAAGACCGCGGAGCGAAAGATGGAGCGCCAGTTGATCGTCGATTACCGCAAGACGATTGAACAATTGCTCGGCACGCTCACGCTTGGCAATCACGCCCTGGCCGTGGAGATAGCCCGGATCCCGGAACACATCCGTGGCTACGGTCACGTCAAGGAAGCGCAGTTGCATGCAGCCAAGACGAAGGAAGCTGAACTGCTGGCGCAATGGCGCAATCCGCTGCATCTGGAACAGGTGGCCTGATTGACGCCACATTGGCCGGCAACCCAGCGCCGAGATAGGGCGTAGCCTAGGAAGGACAGGAGCATTCAACTTGCTGCCCCTCGCTCACACCACCATCGCGGACGGAACCGATAATGGCGCGTGGCCCGGGTAGCCGTTGAGCGACAAGGGGTCGAGATCCAGCAGCACCACGCCACCGCCACCGCCTGGAATGCATAGCGAATATGAAGGAAAAGATTATCAGCGGGTCGCTGACCTTGGTCGGCAACACGCTCACCGCCATTGGCTGCCTGAGCCTTCTATTGGCGCTGGGCGGCGTGATCAACGCGCAGTCCTTTGCGGTGGGTATCTCGTCGGGTATACGGGTAATCGGCACGGTGGCGATAACCGGCTGTCTGCTTAGTGCCATCGGCTATGGCTTGGCGGACCATTTTGGCAAGTGAAACCTAGGGAGAATTCAAATGTTCAGGAAGTCTGATTTTTTCATCCTTTTGGCAGTGATGATTTCGTTCTGCATCTCCGCGTATTTGTGGTTCGTTGTCGAGGACCGTCAGCAGGCGATCTACACCGCGATCTGGATTCCATCGATCTTCTGCTTCGGCATCTACTTCAAGCTGCTCGCATTGCTCGGGAGAAAATAATGAGTTCGATGGAGCTTCTCTATTTTGCGATATTTGTTTTCGCGATGGTACTTATCGGCCTGGGCTTGACGGTCATGGAATTCCGTAAACATTTTGGGGCCGACGGTGCACAGGCCGAAGCTCGCAGCGTTGATGATGAGGCTGAAAGAAGTCGAAAGCCGGAGGCTTGAACAGTTCGGAGGCGATGCCGTGGAGCGGGGGAGCAGCAGCAGGCCCGCCTGTTGCTAGCAAGACCTTCGCCGTTCCACGGCGAATGCGTCTGTCCGAAGCATACTCCGTGGCCCCCGCCACTCGGCGAAATTCCATGCTTTGCCCACGCTGCAAAGACGTCAATCTGGCCATGACCGATCGCCACACGACCGCGAGGAAACGGCCAGGGCTGGTTTCGACGCGCACCTGACCAAACCCGTTTCCGTCGATGAATTGACCTGTTTGATCGAGCGTCTTTTCGAAAAAACAGTCGACGATCAGGTTTCAAGCCCGACCTAGTGGTCGAAACCTTTTTCTTGCGCATCGCTACCACCATCTGAATAGGCCGCCCGGTGTCCGCTGGACAGGCACCGTCGCGTATTCCAGACTGACCCGCA
>JBBRXD010000280.1:0-3405 GCA_038248775.1 Lysobacterales bacterium
CTTTCCCTGCTCGACGATCCCAAGCCGCAACCCAAGGGCTATTCCGAAGAGACGCTCGAGACCCTGTCGCGGCAGATCGAATTCAAGCTCAAGGACTTCCGCATCGAGGCGCACGTGGTCGGCGCCTATCCCGGTCCTGTCATCACCCGCTTCGAGATGGAGCCTGCGCCCGGCGTGAAGGGCAGCCAGATTTCCTCGCTGGACAAGGACATTGCGCGCGGCCTGTCGGTGAAGTCAGTACGCGTGGTGGATGTGATTCCGGGCAAGTCGGTGGTCGGCCTGGAAATCCCCAACAGCCAGCGCGAGATGATCTATCTGTCAGAACTCCTGCGGTCGAAGGAATACGACAAGTCCCCCAGTCCGCTGACCATTGCCCTGGGCAAGGATATCGGCGGCCGCCCGGTGGTGGCCGACCTGGCCCGAATGCCGCACCTGCTGGTCGCTGGAACTACCGGTTCAGGCAAGTCGGTGGGCGTGAACGCGATGGTGCTCAGCCTGCTGTACAAAGCCAGCGCCAAGGACGTGCGCATGTTGATGGTTGACCCGAAGATGCTTGAACTGTCCGTATACCAGGGCATTCCGCATCTGCTTGCGCCGGTGGTCACCGACATGAAGGAGGCCGCGAATGGCCTGCGCTGGTGCGTCGCCGAGATGGAGCGTCGTTACAAGGTGATGAGCGCGGTGGGCGTGCGCAACCTGGCAGGTTTCAATCGCAAGGTGAAGGACGCGAAGGACGCGGGCCAGCCGCTGATGGATCCGCTGTTCCGGCCCAATCCCGAATTGGGCGAGGCACCGCGCCCGCTGGAAGAATTGCCTTACATCGTCATCTTCATCGACGAATTCGCCGACATGATGATGATCGTCGGCAAGAAGGTGGAAGAACTGATCGCGCGGCTCGCGCAGAAATCGCGCGCCGCGGGCATGCACTTGATCCTCGCCACGCAACGTCCATCAGTGGACGTCATCACCGGTTTGATCAAGGCCAATATCCCGACCCGCATCGCCTTCCAGGTCTCGAGCAAGATCGACTCGCGCACCATTCTCGATCAATCAGGTGCGGAAACCCTGCTGGGCCACGGCGACATGCTGTACCTGCCGCCCGGCACCGCGATGCCCGAACGCGTGCATGGCGCGTTCGTCAGCGACGAGGAAGTGCATCGCGTGGTCGCTCATCTCAAGCAGCACGGCGGCGGTACTGATTACATCACCGGCGTCCTGGAAGAAGTGCAGGCGATGGGCGAAGGCCAGGTCGTCGGCCCGACCGGATTACCCGAGTCGGGCAGCAGTGGCGATGAGTCCGACCCGCTATACGACGAAGCCGTGAAAATCGTGACCGAAACCCGCCGCGCTTCCATCTCGGGCGTGCAACGACGGCTGAAGATCGGCTACAACCGCGCGGCGCGCCTGGTGGAAGCCATGGAAGCTGCCGGGATCGTCTCGGCGCAGGAACACAATGGCGACCGAAGCGTGCTGGCCCCACCACCGCCGCGTAACTGAACCTCGGCGTTTGTTCATCCGGCCTCCGGCAAACTTGGCCCGAAGTCCCTTTCCGAGTTCCCCATGAAGCAGTCGATTTTTCTCAGCCTGGTGCTTGCCGCGTCCCTCTCGGCCACGCCTACGCTCGACGCGGCTCCGGCCAAGGTCAAGGGAGCGAGCGCGGCCGTGCCGGCGGAGTCCATTGGCCGCGAGCGCCTGGCTGCCTTCTCCAAGGGCCTGAAGGGCCTGGGTGCGCGCTTCGAACAACATGTTTTTGATCCGAACGGGCGACCGTCTGAAACCAGTTCGGGCAGCGTGAAGCTTTCCGCGCCGCGCCAGTTCCGTTGGGAATACCTGAAGCCGGCACCACAATTGATCGTCGCGGACGGCGACCAGATCTGGATCTACGACCCAGACCTGGAACAGGTAACCGTGCGCAATCAGAGCATGGCAGAACAAGGCAGCCCGCTCGCGGTGTTGATCGACCCGACCGAACTCGACCGACAGTACAAGGTGACCGATGGCGGCAAGTCCGGCGGACTGGACTGGCTGGTGCTCGTGCCGAAGAAAGAAGAGGACGCCCCGTTCCAGAAGGCGAAACTCGGGTTTGGCGCCGCCGGACTGGTGCGCATGGAGCTCAATGATCAACTTGGCCAGCGCACCGTGATCGGTTTCAGCCCGTGGCAGCGCAATCCCGCCTTCGCGGCCGGCACCTTCCGTTTCACGCCGCCCAAGGGCGTGGACGTCGTCGGCAGCGTCATGCCCGGCGCGCAGGTTTCGCCGCTGAAGTGACAACAGGCCAATGGGAGCGGCTAGTGGGAGCGGCCTTGGCCGCGATAGCCCTAGGGCCGGCCCGCGCAGCTGGTTAGAATCACTCGTGCGCAAGCCCAAGCCAACCACTGCCTCCCTATTCCAGGCGCCCAGCGCGCTCAAGCCGCTGGCCGAGCGCATGCGCCCGGCGTCCCTGGATGAGATGGTCGGCCAACGACGATTGCTCGCGCCCGGTTCTGCGCTGCGGCGTGCGGTGGAGTCGGGCAACGTCCACTCGATGATCCTCTGGGGTCCACCCGGTTGCGGCAAGACCACGCTTGCCCTGTTGCTCGCGCATTACTCGGATGCCGAGTTCCGGGCGATTTCGGCGGTAATGTCGGGCCTTCCGGAAGTCCGGCAGGTTTTGGCGCAGGCGCAACTGCTGTTCGAGCAAGGCAGGCGAACCGTGTTGTTCGTCGACGAAGTGCATCGCTTCAACAAGACGCAGCAGGATGCATTCCTGCCGTATATCGAGCGTGGCTCGATCCTGTTCGTTGGCGCGACCACCGAAAATCCCAGTTTCGAATTGAACTCGGCCTTGTTGTCGCGCTGCCGCGTGCATGTGCTCGAGGCTGTTTCGCAGACGGACATCGTAGAGGCGCTGAAACGCGCGCTGGACGATTCACTGCGGGGCCTGGGCTCGTTGTCGGTCCGGATCACGGACGAAAACCTGGGCTTGATTGCGCAGGCTGCGGATGGGGATGTGCGCCGCGGGCTGACCTTGCTTGAAATTGCGGCGGAACTGGCCGCTGACGAGGAAGGGGAAATAAGCGAAGCGACCCTTTCCCAAGTCCTGGCCGATCGCACCCGGCGCTTCGACAAGCAGGGCGACCAGTTCTACGATCAGATTTCCGCGTTGCACAAGTCCGTCCGCAGCTCCAATCCCGATGCCGCCCTGTACTGGCTGGCACGGATGCTCGACGGCGGTTGCGACCCTTCCTATCTCGCCCGCAGGCTGACCCGCATGGCCGTTGAAGACGTGGGCCTGGCCGATCCGCGCGCCCTGCAGATGGCGCTGGAAGCCTGGGACGCCTACGAGCGCCTGGGTAGTCCGGAAGGCGATCTCGCGCTGGCGCAACTTGCCATCTACCTGGCGACCTGCGCGAAATCCAATGCCGC
>JBBRXD010000281.1:0-3373 GCA_038248775.1 Lysobacterales bacterium
TCAGCGGAAGGGTCGCGGCCATTGGTCTTGCGGTAGTCAGCCAGCAACGTGGCGAACTTCGCTTCTCGCTGGGCATGCAAGGTCTTGGTGATGTCGAGCTTCGGCACGCCGGCATAGGGCTGCACGATCGGCCACAGATTGCTCCAGTCCTGCTGCCACAGGTTGCCGGTAAGGTGCGCCGGGATCATGCCGTTCACCTCACCCTGCGCGCCGTATTTCTCGACCAGCTTGTTCCTGGTGTAGCACTGAAGTTGCTCGTACAGCGGCTTGACCTGACCCCAGAGGCGATCAGTTTCCACCTGGAAATCAGCCGGCTTCATGTCGTAACCGCTGCGCCACAGTTCACCGGTGTTGGCGAAGCCCTGGTCCTTCGCGCCTTCGTTGTTCAATTCCACGAAGCGCTGGTAGGCGGGGCGCATCGGAACGGAAATCGTGTGCCAGCCCTGCCACGCGGACAGTTGTTCGTCGTAACTCTTGTTCGGGATGTCGGCGAGGATGTCTTCGATCTTGCCGATGTCCAGGCACGTAGCCGGGTTGTTCGCATCCGGGCAGTACTTGCCCGCGCCGTAATCGCCATTGAGCTTCGCACCCACTTTGGTCAGTTCAGCCAGGCTGTCCGGATTCTTCGGCGGTGGAATGGTGATGCCCAGGCGCAGCAATTTCAGCGAGCGCTCCGTCCTGGGTGTCATCGGCTTGCCTTCGAAGCCACGCGCGGCCTCGGCGTAATTGCCGACCTTGGCCAGGTTGCGTTCATTGGCCTTGGAAGCAACCAGCTGCGAATCATCGTTGATGTAGGTTTCCGACAGCCACTGCGCGGCAGTGGCTTCGACATAGTCGGCGCGCATTTCCTTGTTGACCCGCACGACGAACTGGTCCGCGCTTTCATTCGGATTGACCTTGACGGTGCTATCGCCGGCGGTGCCGGTCGGGCCGGTGGGATTGCTGCCCTTGCAGCCGGCAAGCGCAAGCAGGCCGGCAGAAATGGCGATGGTCATCAGGGCACGTTGGACAGTCACGGCGAACTCCAGAAAAATAGGAAAACAGCAGGAAACAAAGGCTAGACCGGCAACTGCTGCCGGCGCAAGTGCGGGGGCAGCATGAACGGGGCGCGGTTCAGCGGCCGAAGCGTTCCAGCAGGCCAGGCGCGAACTCGCTCAGGTTTCGACGGGCGTCCTGGGCATCATTCTCGAACCAGGCGCGCGCCGAACCGAGGCGGAAGCTGTAGCCCCAGGCATCCATGTCCGCCATCAGCCGGTCGCTGCCCACGCCATCCAGCGCGTTGGCCAGCAGAATCTGCAGGTAGCAGGCAGCGTCTTCTTCAGGCACCGAGTCGGTGGCATCGGTGTGCACTGCAGCACGGCGTTCCGGTGGCATTACCAGCAGGTGTGAAGCTTCATGCAGCAGGGAATGTACCGGCGTGTCGTCGCGTGCATAGACGGTGCTGCCGACCAGACCCGCTTCGCACTCGCCCCAGAAGCTGCCGGGGATTGCTTCGCCGTCCGGCACGCGTCCGAGTTGCAGGCCGAGCGATTCCAAGAGCCGAGCAGGTCCGCCATAACCAATATCGAGCAAGCGCAGCACCATTGTGGGAGCGGCCTTGGCGGCGATTGGTCCTGCGGCTGTGTCTGGAATCGCGGCCAAGGCCGCTCCCACATGCATGGTGGATTCAGCCGTTGGCAGCGGCGGATTTTTCAGGCAGGGCAACGGAAATGTCCAGCACTTCGTTGTCGCCGTCCTTGATCAGGTCGACCTTCACCGCATCCACGTCAACGTTCACGTACTTGCGGATGACCTCAAGCAGTTCGCGTTGCAGCAGGGGCAGGTAATCGGGCGCGCCGCGCATGCTGCGTTCCTGCTGGATCAGGATGCGCAGGCGGTCCTTGGCGACGTTGGCGGTGTTCTTGTTGCGGGCAACCAGGAAATCGAAGATGCCCATGCCTCAGCTCCCGAAAATCTTCGAGAAGAAACCCTTCTTCTCGACGGTGGTGAAGCGCAGCGGCACGTTGTCACCCAGGATGCGGGCCACGGCATCGGTGTAGGCCTGTCCAGCCTGCGACATGTCGTCCAGGATCACCGGCACGCCGGCATTGGAGCTCTGCAGCACTTCGGGCGATTCGGGAATGACGCCGATCACCTTCAAGCCGAGGATTTCTTCCACGTCGGCGATCGACAGCATGTCACCCTTTTCGACGCGGCTCGGGCTGTAGCGGGTCAGCAGCAAATGCTCCTTCACGCGCTCGCCGTTCTCGGCCTTGCGGGTCTTCGAAGCCAGCAATCCAAGAATACGGTCGGAGTCGCGCACCGAGGAGACTTCCGGATTGACCACGACCACCGCGCGGTCGGCGAAATACATCGCCAGGAACGCGCCTTTTTCAATACCGGCAGGCGAGTCGCAGACGATGAAGTCAAAACCTTCTTCGGCGATGTCCTTGAGCACCTTCTCGACGCCTTCCTTGGTCAGCGAATCCTTGTCGCGGGTCTGCGAGGCAGCCAGCACATACAGATTTTCGAAGCGCTTGTCCTTGATCAGGGCCTGGCGGATGGAAGCCTCGCCCAGCACGACATTGACGAAGTCATACACCACGCGACGCTCGCAGCCCATGATCAGGTCCAGGTTGCGCAGGCCGACGTCGAAGTCGATGACCGCTGTCTTCTTTCCGGCCTTGGCCAGGCCGCAAGCGATGCTGGCGCTGGTGGTGGTCTTGCCGACGCCACCCTTGCCCGAGGTCACCACGATGATTTCCGCCAAGTTGTTTCTCCTGGATGCCGCTATGGGTTCAAGCCAGCGCCTCAATGCGCAGGCTGTCGTTTTCGAGCCAGATCTGGACCGGTTTTCCGATCAAGGCCTTGGGAATTTCTTCAAGTACTTTGTAGGTACCGGCAATCGCGACCAGTTCGGCGTTGAACTCGCGGCAAAAAATCCTGGCCGTTGCCAATCCACCCGCGCCAGCCAGCGCGCGACCGCGCAGCGCGCCGTAGATATGGATCGAGCCATCCGAGATGACTTCGGCGCCCGCGCCAACGCTCGCGCAAACCGTCAGGTCGCGGTCCTGTGCGTAAATCTGCTGACCGGAACGCACCGGCGAGGTGTGCATCATCCCCGGCCCCGACTGCGTGGGACCGGTTTGCATGGGAGCGGCCTTTGTGGCGGCGGCTTGTGTGGGAGCGGGGGGGGGGGCCCGTTGTAGACCCGGGGGCGCGAAACCGCGCCAGGGCCCCGCCCCAACACCCCCGCCCCCGCCGGGGTGGGCCCGTTTGGCTGGGGTGCGCCCTTTGTGGGGGCGGCTTGTGGGGTAGCGCCCTTGCCCCCTATTGGTACCCGGGTGGCCCCTACCGCGCCAACGGCCGCTCCCACAGAGGCCGCTCCCACAGA
>JBBRXD010000282.1:0-3363 GCA_038248775.1 Lysobacterales bacterium
CCGCCCGGGGGGGCCGCCCCTGCCCCGCCCCGGGCGGCCACCCCCCGCGGCCCGGCGCCTGGGCCCCCCCCCCCTCCCCCCGGCCGGGGGCGGGGCCGGGTGCGCGGACAAGGCAGCGCAACCGCAGCTGATCCTGATCGGTACCGGCTCGGAAGTCAGCCTGGTACTGGAGGCGGCGTCAGTGCTGCGCGGCGAAGGCATCACCGTGCGTTGCGTGTCGATGCCGAGCTGGGATTTGTTCGAGGCGCTGCCGCTGGCCGAGCGTGAGCGCGTGCTGCCGCCGTCGGTGCGCGCGCGCGTTGCGGTGGAGCTGGGCGTCGCGCAGGGCTGGCAACGCTATACCGGTGATGCCGGTGGCATCGTCTCGGTGGATCGCTTTGGTGCATCCGCGCCGGCCGACGTGCTGCTGCGCGAGTATGGCTTCACCGTGCAGGCGGTCTGTGCGGAGGCGCGCGCCACGCTGGCGCGAGTGGCCGTGCAGGCAGCAGGCTAACCGCGGCTAATCCTTCTTCACTGCATGACCCCCGAACTGGTTGCGCATCGCCGACAGCAGCTTGTCGGCATAAGAGTCATCATCGCGTGAGCGCAAGCGCTCGATCAGCGCGGCGGTGATGACTGGCGCCGGCACGTCGAGGTCGATCGCCTCGGCCACCGTCCAGCGACCTTCGCCGGAGTCGTTGACGTAGGGCGCAATACCGACCATCTGCGGATTATCCGACAGTGCATTGGCGGTGAGGTCGAGCAACCAGGAACGCACCACGCTGCCGGTTCGCCAGATCTCCGCGACCTGGTGCAGGTCCAGGGAAAAATCGGTCTTGTGGTTGAGGATGGAAAAGCCTTCGGCGTAGCTCTGCATCAATCCGTATTCGATGCCGTTGTGGACCATCTTGGTGAAATGGCCGGCACCCGGCGGTCCGACCCGGCCCCAGCCGGTGGTGGGCGAAGGCGCGAGCGTCTCGAACACGCTTTGCAAAGCATCGGTTGCCGCTGTCTCGCCACCAATCATCATGCTGTAGCCCTCGGCCAGCCCCCAGACGCCGCCGCTGGTGCCGCAATCCACCATGGCAATGCCCTTGTCCTTGAACAGCGCCGCGCGGCGCAGGCTGTCCTTGTAGTTGGAGTTGCCGCCGTCCACCACGATGTCGCCCGGCTCCAGCAGCGACAGCAGCGTGTGCACGGTGCCCTCGGTAATCGGGCCGGCGGGTACCATCATCCACAGTGCACGCGGCGCCGGCAGCGCATCCACCAACGCCTGCAGTGATTCCGCCGAGCCGCCGCCTTCGGCTTCCAGCGCCTTGCGCGCTTCGGCCCTGGGATCGAAGCCGATCACCTCGTGCCCACCCCTGACCAGTCGCTGCGCCATGTAATTGCCCATCTTGCCCAGTCCGATCATTCCGAGCTTCATTGGTCGTCCCTCCTTGGAAATCTGCTGGCGAGCGAGCGCGCCAATCGCGCGCGGACGCGCGGCGTCAGTCGCGCGCGGTTGTAGGCTTGTGCCGCTTGGCGGATCGCATCGGCCTGGGTCGGGTAGGAATGGATCACGCGGGCCAGCGCGCGCAAGCCCACGCCGGTGACCATGGCCAGGCTGATCTCGTTGATCATCTCGCCGGCATGGCGGGCGACGATGGTGGCACCGAGGATGCGATCGCTTCCTTCGCGTACGGTGATTTTCACGAAGCCCACGTCCTCGCCATCGGTCACCGCGCGCGCTACTTCATGCATAGGGATGGTGAAGGTCTTGACCGGGATCCCGCGCCGGTTGGCTTCGCGCACATGCATGCCGACGTGGGCGATCTCCGGGTCGGTGTAGGTGCACCACGGCACCACCATCTCGTCCATGCGCTCGCTGCCGCCGAATAGCGCATTGCGCACGACGATGCGGGCCGATGTGACCGCGGTATGGGTGTACTTGTTCTCAAGGCAGGCATCGCCGGCGGCGTACACATTGGGATTGGAGCTGCGCAGGTAAGAGTCCACGCTGATGCCCGAGCTGGGATCGAACGCGACGCCTGCGGCCTCCAGGCCAATGCCCTGGACATTGGGCATGCGACCCATGCCAGTCAGGATGGCATCGGTGGCGATGGTGCTGGTGTAGTCCTCGCTGCGCAGGTCGACCAGGGTTTCGCCATCCACCACGCGCACGCACTCGGCCCGCGTATTGAGTCGCACTTCAATCCCGTCGCGCGCGAATGCATCCGACAACATCTGGGCCGCATCGCGCTCCTCGTTGTCGAGAAACAGCGGCTTGTCCTGCACGATGGTGGTGGCCGAACCAAAGCGGCGAAACGCCTGCGCCAGCTCGCAGCCCAACGGGCCGCCGCCAATGACCACCAGCCGCGGCGGCAGGTGCTCGAGGTCGAACACGGTTTCACTGGTGAGGAAGCCGGCCTCGGCCAGGCCCGGAATCGGGGACACCGCCGAGTTGCTGCCGGTGGCGACGAGTGCGCGCGAAAAGTGCAGCCGCTGGCCATCAACCTTCACCGCATCACCGGCAACGAATCGGCCTTCGCCGAAGAAAAGGTCCACACCGAATGCCGCCACCCGGTGCACCGAGTCTTCGCGGCTCAGGTGGCTGCGCACGTGGCGCAACCGCGCCATTGCCCGCGGGAAGTCGGGGACGACATCACACGGCGCGGCACCATAATGCGCGGCATTGGCCATGTCGGCGTAAAGGCGGGTGGTACGCAGCAGCGTCTTGGACGGGATGGTGGCGCTGTTGAGGCTGATGCCGCCCAGCAGCTTGCGTTCGACCAGGGCCACGCGTGCACCGAGGTTGGCCGCCGATTCCGCGGCCGCCAGGCCGGCCGGTCCGGCACCCAGCACCACCAGGTCGTAGCGCCCTGCGGCGCGTGGATTGATCCAGTCACGCGGGCCGACGCGCTCGAGCCGGTCGCGCTCGAACGGATCCATGGGTGCACAGGACATCGGCGGCACCGGCACCTTGACCAGCTTGCTCATCGCGATGCCTCCGCATCCAGCCAGCCGCCAGCGAAACCGGCGCGGCGCAGGCCATCGCGCAAATAGACGCAGCTGCGCATCAATTCCCAGGGCAGGCCACTGCGATGGTTTTCCAGCATCAGCACGGCGATGCCCTGGTCCAGTCCGTAGTGTCCCGGCGAGACCCAGGCCCGCCCGTCCTCGGACAGGCTCGGATTGAAGCCGCTCGTGAGGCGGTCCCCGGTGAGGATTTCCGGATGGCGCTGCAGCATCGTGCGCAGGCAACGGGTCGCAAGTTCCGGTGCAAACGGCACCGACGCCAATACCGCCGAGGGACACAGCGTGCCGTCGTCCGGGCCGAACGGGACGCCCCGCGCTGCATAGCCGAACAGGCGTCGGGTTTCGTTGCTGACCTGCGGCTGCTCG
>JBBRXD010000283.1:0-3329 GCA_038248775.1 Lysobacterales bacterium
TTCGGCAAGCCCGGCCTTGCGGCGGCCGGCCGGCAGGGTTTCGATGCCAAGCAGCAATTCGGCGAGGCTGATCGAGGTCAAGTACAGGGTTTCCGGCGCCTGGCGGTCGAGCCATGCTTGAACTGCGGGAGCACCGGTGGGTTTCATGGGCTCGGAAACGACATTGGTATCAAGAATTATCACTTGAATTGCGCTGCCTTCATCGGCACCGGATCACGCTTGGTCTTTATTGCAACGCCGCCCAGGCGCCGTCCGAAATCCGCCAGGAGCGAACCCACAAGGACGCGGCTTGCAGGGCGCACGGCAGTTTCGAGGATGTCGCGAATTTCCGCCTCAGTGCTGCGTCCGTTCTGCGCAGCGCGCAGCTTGAGCGCGCGGTGGGTTTCTTCAGGAATATTGCGTACAGTCACGACAGACATTGACTTCACCTTGTAATTTATGAAAGCAATGATGTCATTGTATAGAATGTGATGTCAAACGCAACTGGCACGAAGTGGCGAAGCGCAGCCTCGCTTTGCGACGCTGGAGTTCGGCGAACAGGCTCATGTGCCCGATTCTTCCCAATAAGGAACGTCACTGAGGCACTCAACATCGGCAAACTGCAGCACAGTGACAGTGGACATGAGCATCCTTGTTTAGCCATACAAGCAGCGTAATACCTGAATCATATCGATGTCACAAACAGCTTGCCAACGATATCCGGTAATTCCGACAGCCCCTACGTAAACTACGACTCCGCGGCTCCCGTCAGCAATTCACCAAGCAGCAGATTGGGAAAGCGGCGATTCTGCACGATTGCGTAGAAGCTTTCGGTGACACCGGGAATTCGGCAATGCTCGACCAGCACTCCGGATTCCAATTCGTCGCGTACGACGATGGACGGCACCAGTGTCACCCCATCCAGCTCCCTGGCCAGCAGGCGCAGCATGGCCATGTCGTCGACTTCCGCCAGGATGGTGGGTCGGATACCTGCCAGTTCGAGCACGCGATCGAAGGCAACACGGATCTCGCTGTCCAGGCTGGGCAGCAGGACAGGTTCGGTGCGCAGGTCATCTGGAAAGCGGAACGGGCGTGCGTCCGGCCGCGGCCGACCGACCAGGCTGACCGGTTGCTGATTCAAAAGGTGATTGCGAAACGGCAGTCGCGCATCGCGTTGGGCGGCGCTGTTGGCAAGCACGACGTCGACGGCGTGCGCTTCCAACTGGGCCAGAAGATCGCGCATCGTTCCCGACCGCACGATCAGCTGCACGTCGGGCCGGCCGACCAGCGGGCGCAGGAACTGCAGTTGGAAGTTGCGCGACAAGGTCGTGAGCGCGCCGACCTTGACCACCTGCCGATTCGCTACCGGACGGCCTTGCAGCGTGTTCAACAACTCATCGCCCGCGTGGAAAATGGTGTCCGCGTAGTCGAGTGCGATGCGCCCGGCCTCGGTCAGGACCAGCCGCTTGCCGCTGCGCAGGAACAGTGGATGGCCGATCCGATCTTCAAGCTTCCCCAACTGCACCGACAGGGCGGACTGCGACAGGTTCAGGCGCTCGGCGGCCCGCGTCAGGCTGGTCTCATGGGCTATCACCCAGAAGTAGCGCAAATGGTTGTAATTGAGGCTGGGCACAGTCCCTTATATTAAACCGAACGATACTATGCAATCAATATATTTTACACGGGGCAATGGAGACGATGAAATAGGCCGTCCCCTTGCTGGAAACGACCATGCTGACATCCGCGCTCTGGTTTGCTGCGCTCGGCCCCCTTGCGCTGGCCTATGCGGGCTTGATTCGCCCTGCCGGCGATAAGCGATCGTCCTGTTCGGCCACGCTCACGCGGTCCACTTGGGCTGCCGTGTTTGCTTTTGTGGTGGCACTGGTCACGGGCGCAGCTGTCCTTGTCAACGGATCGCTGAACACCGGGACGATCGGGTTCGGTGGCGTTGGATTTGGCTTGTACCTGGATACGCTCAGCGCCCTGATGTACGTGCTGGTGTCGTTCATCGGCACAATCGTGGTGTTGTACAGCCGCAACTACCTGGACGGCGATCCGAGCCAGGGACGCTTCGTGCGGCGGCTGGCCATCACGCTGGCAGCGGTGCTGTGCTTGATCATCTCGGGCAACCTTTTCCAGCTGGCGCTGGCCTGGCTGGCCACCAGTATCGGCCTGCATGGACTGCTGGTTTTCTATCGCGATCGGCCAGCGGGAATGCTCGCGGCGCGCAAGAAGTTCCTGCTCAGCCGCTTGGGCGAGATCTGTCTGGTCACAGCCATTGTCCTGATCTATCGGGCCTTCGGCAGCCTCGATTACAGCGCGGTCTTTTCCGGCGCCGACGTGCTGCTTGCGGCTGGCTCCGTGCCCGGTTCGATCCGGGCTGCCGGCATTCTTCTGGTTGCCGCTGCTTTGCTCAAGTCGGCGCAGTTCCCGATGCATGGTTGGCTGATCGAGGTGATGGAAACGCCGACACCGGTGTCGGCCCTGCTGCACGCCGGCATCATCAACGCCGGCGGCTTCCTGATCCTGCGCTTTGCAGGATTGATTTCACTTTCGACACACGCACTCGACCTGCTTTTGATAGTGGGCGCGCTGACGGCACTGTTCGGTTCACTGGTGATGCTGACGCAAACATCGGTCAAGGTGGCGTTGGCCTATTCCACTATCGCCCAGATGGGCTTCATGATGCTCCAGTGTGGATTGGGCGCATTCTCCGCCGCCCTGTTGCATATCGTCGCGCACTCCCTATACAAGGCGCATGCCTTCCTGTCGTCGGGTAGCGTGATCGACATTACTCGCGCGTCCTGGTCGCCGAGCCCCGGTGGCCGCCCGCATCCGGCGCGGCTGATCCTCGCAATCTTCGCCGTACTTCTTGTGTGTGTCGGTATCGGCACCCTGTTCGGCGCAACCGTGTCCGCCAAACCCGGGGTGTTCGTGCTCGGTGCGATCGTGCTGCTCGGCCTGGTGCATCTGCTCGCCAACAGCATTGACGAACGCCCGAGCGTCTACGTGGTTGGCCGGACCCTGGTGTTCGCTGTCGTGGTCGCGTTGGCCTACTTCGGCCTGCAATGGGCCGCAGAACGGCTGCTCGCCGGATCGCTACCGCCGACCGGAGCCCTGCGCGGGGGCTTCGATGGCTTCGTGGTCGCCGGCGTGATCGTGGCGTTTGCCGCGCTGACGCTGTTCCAGAGCCTGCTGCCTTGGGTGGCCGGACCTTCGAGTTGGCATTCGTTGTATGCGCATGTTTCGAACGGGTTCTACCTCAACACGATCGCCAACCGTTGGGTCCTGCGGTTCTGGCCGGCCACATCCCACCGCGCGCAGCCGCTTGCCGCCCCCGTCGTCAACAA
>JBBRXD010000284.1:0-3269 GCA_038248775.1 Lysobacterales bacterium
ACCAGGAGGGCGGCCGAGTCCAAAGGTTCCGCGATTGTTACGCCGACCTGCCTGCGCTGGAGAATTTCTGCGCCCTGTACCTGCGCGATCCGGCAGCGGCGATGAAACTCGCCGAGGAACACGCCTGGCTGATGGCCAGCGAAATCCGCGCCACCGGCGTGGACCTGAGCTTCGCGCCCGTGGTCGACCTGGGCCGCGGTAACCTCGCCATCGGCAATCGCGCCTTCCATGCTGAACCGGCCATCGTTGGCGAACTCACGCGGGCCTACGTGCGCGGCATGCATTCGGCTGGCATGGCCGCCACGTTGAAACATTTCCCGGGTCACGGCTCGGTGCTTGAAGACACCCATTTCGATGAAGCCATCGACCCGCGCCCGCTGGACGTGCTGCGCCAGGAAGACCTGTTGCCCTTCGTGGCCGGCATCGACGCCGGCGCGGATGCGGTGATGATGGCGCACGTGGTCTATCCCGCTGTTGCGCCGGAACCGGCCGGCTATTCGCCGCGCTGGATGAATGAAATCCTGCGCGGCGAGATGCGCTTTCGTGGCGTCATCTTCAGCGACGACATCGGCATGGCGGCGGCGGAATCGGCGGGTGGCGTGGCCGCGCGCATCGACGCGCATCTCGACGCCGGTTGCGACGTGGTGCTGGTGTGTCCGCCAGTGTTGGTCGCCGAATCACTGGCGGCAATGGATCGCAGGCCAAGCTCCAACACCGCGACCCTGGTTTCGCTGATGGGGCGGGGTGCCTGCGGCTGGGACGGCCTGCTGGCCGAGGCGCGTTACGATGGTGCACGCGCCGCCCTGGGCGGCCCAGACTTCAAGGTGGGCTGACATGTCAAACGATCTCGCTCTGGCGCTCAAAAACTCCGATTGCCTGTTCGACGAAATCCAGATCGAGGTCGCCATCGCGCGCATCGCGGTGGAAATCCGCGAGGACTACACCGGCGAACGTCCCCTGTTCCTGACCCTGATGCATGGCGGCATGTTGTTTGCTTCGCGCCTGTCGCTGGAGTTGGGCATTGATGTCGAATTCGATTACCTGCACGCCACGCGCTATCGCGGAGCGCTCACCGGTTCGGGCCTTGCCTGGCTGCATCGTCCGGCAACACCGCTGGAAGGTCGCCAGGTGCTGATCGCCGACGATATCCTGGATGAAGGCCACACGCTGAAGGCCGTGCGCAATTGGTGCGAGGACCAGGGCGCTGCCGACGTCCGCATCGCAGTGATGTGTGTCAAGAACCACGACCGCCGCGTCGACGACATCGACGCCGATTACATCGCGCTGGAAGTGCCCGACCGTTACGTTTACGGCTATGGCATGGACTACCACGAACAAGGCCGCAACCTGCCAGGCATCTATGCCCTTGCCAATTGAGCTCGCCATCATCGGTGGCACCGGCCTGTACAAGCTGGCCGCGATGGAAGCGCTGGAAACACTGGAAGGCGATACGGTTTTCGGAACGCCTTCCGCGCCCGTGCGCACAGGCTTGATCGCCGGCCACCGCGTTGCCTTCATGGCCCGCCATGGCGGAGGCCATTCGGTACCGCCGCACCAGGTCAACTATCGCGCCAACCTTCGCCGCCTCGCTGATTTGGGCGCGAAGCGGGTCCTCGCCATCAATGCCGTCGGCGGCATCACGCCTGCCTGCGGTCCGCGCGTCATTGCCGTTCCCGACCAGATTATCGACTACACATGGGGTCGCATAAGCACCATTTGCGAGGAGCCCGGCACGCCGGTCCTGCACGTCGATTTTGGCGAGCCTTACACGCCGTCGCTCCGCGCTGCGATCCTTCTTGCCGCTGCCAGCGCCGACGTCAAGGTGCTGGACGGTGGCTGCTACGGCGCAACCCAGGGCCCGCGCCTGGAGACCCGCGCGGAAATCGCCCGCATGCGCCGCGATGGCTGCGACCTGGTCGGCATGACCGGCATGCCCGAGGCCGGCTTGGCCCGCGAAATGGAACTCGACTACGCCTGCCTCGCGCTGGTCGCCAACTGGGCTGCCGGCTGCGGTGTGGAAGCGCTCGGCGCGCCCGCCCCGGAGATCACCCTGGACGAGGTGCTCGCCAACGTCGAAGCGGCCTCGGCGGGCCTGCCAAGCCTGTTGGAAGCCCTGCTGCGCCAGTAGCCCCGCTTTGGCGGGGCTTTGGCCCGGGTTCACGGCGCGTGTACGGCGCGGAGGGTGAAATCGCACCATGAAAACTCTTCTGATAACCGGCGCCAGCAGCGGCATCGCCCAAGGCATCGCCCACGAACTTGCGGCCCAGGGGTGGCAAATCGCGCGCGTGTGTCGTGACCTGTCCCGGTTGGACGGCGACACGGCTGATTCGCTGGCAGCAGACGTATCCACCGAGGCCGGCGCACAGCAGGCCATCGAATTTGCAACGGCCCGGTTTGGCGGGCCGCCTGGCGCCGTGGCCAATTGCGCTGGCAACTCGTTGATCGCGCCCATCGGCCGGACCAGCGAAGCGCAGTATCGTGCGGTAATGGCAGCCAATATCGATACTGCATTCTTCGTTTCCAAGGCCTATGCCACGGCGCTTGCTGCAGCCAAGCAAGGCGGTTCGCTGCTGCTGTTTTCTTCCGTTGTCGCGGCAACCGGCGTTGCCAACCACGCCGCCATCGCGGCCGCGAAGGGCGCTATCGAGTCCTTGGCGCGCTCACTGGCTGCGGATTTTTCCGGCATCGGCCTGCGCGTGAACTGCATTGCGCCTGGCTTGACGCGTACGCCAATGACGGCGCGAATGCTGGCCAATGACGCGTCGGTGAAGCAGGTTTCCGCGCAGTATCCGCTGGGTCGCCACGGCGAAGTCGTCGATGCGGCCGCGCTCGCGGCGTTCCTGCTGTCTGACTCCGCCGGCTGGATCACCGGCCAGGTGATCGGTCTGGATGGTGGTTTCTCGGCGGTACGGCCTTACGTAAAGGCGGTCTGATGTCGCGCGCCATCGTCTGGTTCCGCCGCGACCTGCGGCTGACCGACAATCCTGCGTTGCAGGCGGCGCTGGACGCCGACCACGCGCCGATTCCCCTGTATGTGCATGCACCTGACGAAGACGCGCCATGGCAGCCCGGCGGTGCGTCTTGCGCATGGCTTGCCCGCTCGCTTCGATCGCTCGACGCTGATCTGCGCAAACTCGGATCGCGGCTGCTGGTCCGAAGCGGACAAAGCCTGGCCGAAATCGAAAAGCTGATTGATGACACTGGTGCCGAGGCCGTCTACTGGAACCGACTCTACGAGCCTGCACCCATCGCGCGCGACACCCGGGTCA
>JBBRXD010000285.1:0-3262 GCA_038248775.1 Lysobacterales bacterium
CTTCTGCATCGCGCGAAAAATCTTGCGCGACGCCGGGTCGCTGGTGCGCATGGCCGGGTCCACGCCGCCGACATTGGTCTTCAAGCGCAGGCGCGCGCCCATGGGCAGGGCACCGACCGTGTTGCCAGCCCGGTGCGAGCCCGGATACACGTAACCATTGGTGGCGCGTACCGTCACCCGCAGTGCATGCCTGATCTCGGTGACGGCGGGGTCGCCGGCTTCGTCGAAGCGCACCAGGCCCGGCAGGATGGCCAGGCCCGCGGCATCGGCCGAGGTCCAGCCGTCCGGTCGCCGATTGTTGCTGTTCATGTCGAAGTACGCGCCGGAGCCGGCGTACCAGCGGCCCTGGCTGGTGTTGTAGTAGACGTTGTACAACTCGTACAGCGCATTGTTGTTGCAATCCACCATCAGCAAGTGGCGGTCGGCAGAACTGCGCTGGTCCACGCTTGCCGCCGCGCCACCTTCGACCCAGTGCACCTGGCTGATGGCTTGCGTCGGGATGGGATAGAAGGGCAGGCCCGCGCCGGTGGTCGGGTCCACGCCATCGCTCTCGCTCCAGTACTGGAAGGTGACCGCCTGCTTGGGCTGCAGGCCATCCACCACCGCGTAGGGAAAGCCGTAGATGGCCACGCTGCCAGGCGACTGCTCGCCACCGAAATCCGGATGCAGGCGGCGGGTTCCGCCGTTGTTGATGTATGAAATGAAGCCGGCCGAGCCCACGTCGACGGGCGCGGCGCTGATATCGAGGTTCCACCAGTTGCTGGCCGGGAACAGTGGCAGGGGCGCAGGCAGCGCGCCGCCCTGCACTGGAACAGGCGAAGGGCACTGCGCCCAGCTCGTGGATGCGCAAGCCAGCGCCAGGCACAGGCCGAGGAGCGAGCGAAGGGTCGGTGTGGTCATGGGCAACTTTCCTCGGTGATCTGGTTGAGCCGTTCGAGCTCGGACTTGCGGTAGGCGGCGGTGTCGCTGAAGGAACGGGTAAGCGCTGACACGGCATCCTTGCGCATCTGTATCCAACGCGCGCAGGCGGCATTGTCGGACAGGCGCACGCAGCTGTCTTCCACCCAGCGGCAACCCAGCGCTTGCGCTGGCGTCAGGTTGTTTGGGTAGGGAAAGTAGAGGACCAGCGGCTCGCAGCGCGGATTGGGGTCGTAGCTTTCGCTGAAGCGCTCGATGCCGTCGTAACTCGTGCAGCGATACATCGGCGGCGGCGGGATCAGTTCGCGTCGGAACATCGGCGCGGGTTCGTCGGTAAATGCGTCGATCGGCGGGGCCAGCATGGGCACCGGCTTTGACTTGGGCGGATCCTTCGGGCGCGTCATCTCCCGCGACTCCGACTGGCTGCCCTTGGGGCAGGCTTCGTCCTGCAATGTCACGCGACCCTTGGCGTCGGTGCAGCGATGCACCACCACGGTTTCAACCGGCGATGACGGCGTTGGCGGAGGCGTCCTGGGTGCTGAGCCCGCGGTCGACAAAAAGACTAAGCTGAGGGCGATCCACGTGTTCATGCCGGGCATTGTGCGACTGCCCGGGCGCTACCGCCAGTTGCAGCCAGCGATAATCCATTTGGCATTCATTGTTGTGACGTAGTCGACCCATCGACCCTTGCCGGAGCCTGTCCACCGATGATGAATATCGCCCGCAACCTCGTCCGCAACGCCCGGCGGTTTCCTGACAAGATCGCGCTGCATGCCGGGGCGCAGTCGCTTACCTATGCGCAGCTCGATGCCGCCGCCAACCAGCTCGCGAACGGACTGCGCGGCCTGGGCATACGGCCCAACGACAAGGTGGCACTGAGTTGCCCGAACCTGGCGTATTTCCCGATCGCCTACTACGGCATCCTCAAGGCCGCGGCCGTGGTGGTGCCGATCAATATCCTGCTCAAGGCGCCGGAAATCGCCTACCACCTCGACGACTCGGATGCGCGCGTCTACCTGTGCTTTGAAGGCAGCGCCGAGTTGCCCATGGGCCAGGAAGGCTGGGATGCCTTCAATTGCACCGATTCGTGCGAGCATTTCTTCCTGATGACGGCCAATCCGGCCGCGCCGTCGCCGATCGAAGGCAGCAAAACCCTGGTGCAATTGATGCACGGCCAGCCGAGCACGGGCGAAACTGCGAACACGGCGGCCGAAGACACGGCGGTCATCCTCTACACCTCCGGCACCACCGGCACGCCCAAGGGCGCCGAGTTGTCGCATTCCAACCTGGCGATGAACGCAATGTGCTGCGTGGCGCTGACCAAGCTCGATAGCAGCGATGTGCAGTTGATTGCCTTGCCCCTGTTCCATACCTTCGGCCAGACAGTGCAGATGAACGCCGTCGTCGCGGCTGGCGCAGCGATGGTGCTGATGATCCGCTTCGAGCCAGATGCCGTGTTCGAAGCGATGGCGCGTTATGGCGTGACCGTTTTCTGCGGCGTGCCGACCATGTTCATTGGCTTGGTCAATTCGCCCAATGCGGCTGAAAAACACGATCTGAAGGCGATCGCCTCGCACCTGCGCATAGGGGTTTCCGGCGGCGCGCCGATGCCGGTGGCGGTGTTGCGGAAGTTCGAGCAGAACTTCGGCGTGATCATCCTGGAAGGATTCGGCCTGTCGGAGACCAGCCCGGTCGCGACCTTCAACCATCTCGATTCCGAACGGATCCCGGGTAGCATCGGCCAGGCGATCATCGGCGTGGAGGTTGCTATTTTCAACGATGCCGATGAGCCCGTGGCCGATGGCAAGGATGGTGAGATCGTGGTGCGCGGGCACAACGTGATGAAGGGTTATTACAAACGACCCGAGGCAACCGAACAGGCCATCCGCAATGGCTGGTTCCACACTGGCGACATCGGGCGGCGCAATGAAAACGGCAGTTTCTTCGTCGTGGACCGGATCAAGGACATGGTGATCCGCGGTGGCTTCAACGTGTACCCGCGCGAGATCGAGGAAGTGCTGATGACACACCCGGCAATCGCGATGGTGGCCGTGATCGGGGTGCCGCATCCGGTGCATGGCGAGGAAATAAAGGCGGTGGTGCTGTTGCACCCGGGCCATTCACTGGCCCCCGACGACCTGGTGGATTGGTGCCGCGAACGCATGGCCGCCTTCAAGTATCCGCGCATCGTCGAAATCGTCGATGCCTTGCCGATGACCGCAACCGGCAAGATCCTCAAGCGCGCCCTGCGCAATCCCTGAAGCTTTTGTGGGAGCGGCCGTTGTGGGAGCGGCCGTTGTGGGAGCGGCCGTTGTGGGAGCGGCCTTGGCCGCGATTTCTTTTC
>JBBRXD010000286.1:0-3224 GCA_038248775.1 Lysobacterales bacterium
AGGCCACCCTCGGTGGCGCGCCCGGAGTCAGCGGGGTGGGTGCGCCGATCAGGGTCGGGTTCGAGGCATTGGCGCCGGCCCAGGGTGCCGGGCGCAGTTTCAGCTGCCCGTCCTGGATGACCAGCGGATGCTTCTTGAGGTCGGTGTTGAGATCGTCACAACTTTGATAGCGGTCGGCCGGATCCTTCGCCAGCGTCTTGTTCAGGATGCGCGCGATCTCTTCGTCCACGTCCGGGTTCAGCTCGCGGATGTCGGGCGTGTCGGACTGCACGACATCCAGCATCAGCTTGAGCGGGCTGTCATCCTGGAAGGGCATGCGCCCGCTGAGCATCTCGAACAGGACGATGCCAAGCGCGAAGATGTCGGAGCGCTGGTCCACCATCTTGCCCAGGCACACCTCGGGCGACAGGTAGCCGGGCGTGCCGACGAAGGCGCCGGTGTTGGTCAGCTTTTGCGACACGTCCTGGTTGGCCAGCGCGATGCCGAAGTCGGCCACCTTCACCTGGCCGCGCGAGGTGATCATGATGTTGCCGGGCTTGATGTCGCGATGGATCACGCCCTGTGCGTGGGCGGCGGCAAGACCCTGGGAGGCATGCAGCAGGATCTTCAGCGCGTCACCGGGCACCAGGCGGATTTCACGTTTGAGGCAGGTCGACAGCGATTCGCCGTCGATGTACTCCATCACGAAGAAGGTTTGTTCTTCGTCCTGGCCGATGAAGTAGATCTGGATGATGTGCGCGTCGTTGAGCGTCGCCATGGCGCGCGCTTCGCGCAGGAAGCGTTCAACGAACACCTTGTCGTGCGCCATCGACGCCGACAGCACCTTGATCGCCACGTAGCGACCCAGGGAAGACTCATAGCCCTTGTACACGACGCCCATGCCGCCGCGGCCAAGTTCCTCGACGATGTCGTAGTGCCCGAGGCGAGTATTCATCAAGTCCGCCGAACCTTTGTGTTCAGCATACTAACCGCGACTCGCTCCATTCGGAAGCACCGGTTGCTAGACTTGGGCAAACCCTGGGGAGGGCTTCGATGAAACGACGTGAAATACTGCGTGGCGCGGGCCTTGCCACGGCAATGGCCGGACTCGCCGCGTGCGGTGGCAAGACCGGCCCGGCAGCGCAATCGGGCCCAGGCCTGAAGCTGAAGTGGAAAATGGCCACGGCCTGGCCGACCAATTTCCCCGGGCTGGGTACCGGCGCGGCCCGCCTGGCGGAATTGATAACGCAGGCCAGCGGTGGCCGCATCACGGTGAAGGTTTACGGCGCGGGCGAACTGGCCTCGGCATTCGAGGTATTCGACCTGGTCAGCCGCGGCACCGTCCAGATGGGCCATAGCGCCGCGTATTACTGGAAAGGCAAGCTGCCGGCCTCGCCATTTTTCAGTGCCATGCCGTTCGGGCTCAACGCCCAGGAAATGAATGGCTGGCTTTACGCAGGCGGCGGTATCGAACTGTGGCGCGAACTGTATGCACCCTCCAACCTGGTGCCGTTTCCGGCCGGCAATACCGGCGTGCAGATGGCGGGCTGGTTCCGCAAGCCAATCAAGTCACTCGCCGACCTGAAGGGCCTGAAGATGCGCATCCCGGGCCTGGGCGGCGAAGTGATGGAAAAGATCGGCGTGACCCCGGTAAACATGCCCGGTGGTGAAATCTTTTCGTCCCTGCAGTCCGGCGCGATCGATGCGGCCGAGTGGGTGGGGCCCTACAACGACCTGGCGTTCGGCCTGCACCGCGTTGCCAAATATTGTTACTACCCAGGCTGGCAGGAGCCGGGCTCCGCGCTGGAATGCATGGTCAACAAGGAGGCCTTCGAAGCGCTGCCCAAGGACCTGCAGTCGATCGTGGAGATCTGCTGCCAGACCGTGAATTCACAAATGCTGGCCGAGTACACGACCCGAAACCAGGCCGCCTACGACACCTTGCGCACCCAGCATGGCGTGCAGTTCCTGCCGCTGCCCGCGGATGTACTGGCGGCGCTCCGACAGGCATCGACCGAGGTGCTGGACGCGGCCGGGGCGGCCGACCCGTTCGCCGCCAGGGTGCTCGCCTCGGTGCGCGCCTACGAGGCGCGCGCCAAGGCCTGGCACCTGATCTCCGAAGAAGCGTTCTACGACGCGCGGCGCTGACGGCGGCACGCCTGCACGCTTCATGGGTGGCCTGAAACGGCGCCATGCCGCGTTCTAGTAACGCACGGGTCATCGCCAATATCGGGAGATCGGAACATGCGCAAATTATTGAAATGGGTGGCTCGCATCGCGGGCGGGCTACTGGTGGTGGCCGTGGCGGTATTCGCCTTTGGCTGGTTCAAGTACGGGTCTGGCCTGGAACGCAGCTACGTGGTGAATGATCCACCGCTGGCGATGCGCGGGGACGCCCAGGCGCTGAAGCGCGGCGGGCATCTGTTTGCCACGCGCGGCTGCGCCGGCTGCCACGGCGCTGAAGGCGCCGGCAAGCTGGTGCTCGATGGCGGCCCGGTACTGAAAGTGATCGCGCCCAATATCACGCCGGGTGGGGTGGTGAAGGCTTACAGCGCGGACCAGATCGCCGCGTCGATCCGCCATGGGGTCAAGTCCGACGGCCATCCGATGGTATTCATGCCCAGCGGTGAATACGCCGGCATGGGCGATGACGACGCCGCCGCGCTGGTTGCCCATCTCCAGGCCTTGCCCGCGTCGGCCAACGATCCGGGCCGCCTGGAAATCCGGCCGGTGGGCCGGGTGATGTACGCATTGGGCCAACTGCCTTTGTTCCCAGCCGAGCACATCGACCACAGCCCGCGCGCGCGCGTGGCCCCGCCCATTGCCGCCACCGCCGAGTACGGTGCGTATGTGGCCCAGAGTTGCACCGGCTGCCATGGCGCGAATTTCGCAGGCCAGCACGTGCCGGGCACGCCACCTTCTTTCCCCAACAGCCGCAACCTGACGCCGACTGGACTTGGCAAATGGACTGCCGCGGACTTCCGTCGTGCATTGCGCGAAGGCAAGCGTCCGGACGGCAGCGCCATCGATCCCTTCATGCCGTGGCAGTCGCTCTCTAAAATGACCGACGTGGAAATTGACGCAATGTGGGCATTCCTGCAAACGCTGCCGCCAACGCAGACCCACAAGTAACTGTGTGTGTGTGTGTGTGTGTGTGGGAGCGGGCGGGGGCGCCCTGGCTCAGGCCCAAAAAAAACGGGCCCACCCCGCGCCCCCAAGAAACCCAGAAAAAGGGGCGGCCCCCC
>JBBRXD010000287.1:0-3222 GCA_038248775.1 Lysobacterales bacterium
GAAGCTCTCGCGAGAAGCAATCGCGGCCAAGGCCGCTCCCACACAAGGCCGCTCCCACACAAGGCCGCTCCCCCACAAGGCCGCTCCCGCACAGAGGCTAGAGCGCGTCGCCGTCGAGTTCGCCGGTGCGGATGCGCATCACCCGCTCCAGTTCATAGACGAAGATCTTGCCGTCGCCGATCTTGCCGCTGTTGGCGGCGGTCTGGATGGCTTCGACCACGCGATCAACCTGGTCGGTCGTAACAGCGACCTCCAGCTTGATCTTGGGCAGGAAATCGACGACGTATTCAGCGCCACGGTACAGCTCGGTGTGGCCCTTCTGCCGGCCGAAACCCTTCACCTCGGTGACGGTGACGCCGGTGACGCCGACTTCCGACAAGGCCTCGCGGACATCGTCGAGCTTGAACGGTTTGATGATGGCCATGACCATTTTCATTGGAAGTTTCCTTGTCGGTGCGCTGATAGATTACAGGTTGTAACCGCGCTCATCGTGCAGGGCGAGGTCGAGGCCATCGGTTTCGCCTTCGGCATCCACGCGCAGCGAGGTGAAGCGGCTGATCAGGAACAGGGAGGCCGCAGTGACAGCGCCCGTCCAGGCGACGGTTACCAGCACGGCCAGCGCCTGCTTGCCCACCTGCGCGCCGATGGTGACGCCCTCGGCCAGGCCAATGCCGCCGAACTGCGTGCTGGCGAATACACCGGTCAGCAAGGCGCCGACGATGCCGCCGACGCCGTGCACGCCAAACACATCCAGCGCGTCGTCATAGCCAAGCTTGCGCTTGAGCCGCGACGAGGCCAGGAAGCAGAACATGCCGGCTGCCGCGCCAATCGCGAGCGCGCCCAGCGGACCGCAGCTGCCGGACGCTGGCGTGATCGCAACCAGGCCGGCGATGGCGCCGGAGACGACGCCGAGCAATGACGGTTTGCCGTGAAGTTTCCACTCCACCAGCATCCACGCCAGCGCGGCGCTCGCGCTGGCGACTTGGGTAACCAGCATCGCCATGCCGGCGCTGCCATTGGCGGCCACGGCGGAGCCGGCGTTGAAGCCGAACCAGCCAACCCACAGCAGGCTCGCGCCGATGAGGGTGAGAGTGAGGTTGTGCGGCGGCATCATGGTGGTGGGCCAGCCCTTGCGGCGGCCGATCATCAGGGCGGCGACCAGGCCGGCGATGCCGGCGTTGATGTGGACCACCGTGCCACCCGCGAAATCGAGCACGCCCCAGTCCCAGAACAGGCCGCCGGGGCCGGCCCAGGTGGTGTGTGCGATCGGCAAGTAGGCGAAGGTCAGCCACAGCACGGTGAACCAGATCATCGGGCCGAACTTCATGCGTTCGGCGAAGGCACCGACAATCAGCGCCGGGGTGATCGCAGCAAAGGTCAGCTGGAACATCACGAAGACCGATTCGGGAACGGTCAGGAACAGGCCGTCGCGGGTCAGGCCGGAGAGAAAGGCCCGATCGAGCCCGCCGAAAAAGGAGTTCAGGTTGATCTGCCCTTCCACCATGCCCTGGGTGCTGAAGGCCAGGCTGTAGCCGTAGGCCACCCAAAGTACCGTTACCAGCGAGACAATCGCGAAACACTGCATCAACACCGAGAGCACGTTCTTCGACCGGACCAGGCCGCCGTAAAACAGGGCCAGGCCCGGCAGGGTCATCAGCAGCACGAGCAGGCTGGAGGTCAGCATCCAGGCCGTATCGCCGCTGTCCAGGGTCGGGGCCGGGGTGGCGGCGGCGGCAGTGGCAAGCGCCGGCAATGGCAGGGCGAGCAGGGCGAGCGGGAGAAGTCGATACAAGGCAGGTCGTGATGCGAGGACGGCGGGCATGGCGGCGGCTCCAGAGTGGACGTCTTCGACTCTGTACTGCTTTACGGGATTGATTGCTCGCGAAAAAAATGTTCCGATGATGGCCCCTGCTACCAGCAAGCCCCGGCTTCGACTTCGTCGGAAACCCCCTACGCCGCTCCTGGATTTCGCCTGATTGCGCCCTTTATCGCGCTTCCGCGACACTGCCGGTAACCCACGGAGAATCGAATGATCGACTTGAAATCCATTGATGAACTCGCCCGTCGCCTCAGCGAACTCGTGCCGCCCGGCCTCAAGGATGCGCGTGCGGATATCGAACAGAACATGAAGGCGACGCTGCAGGCGGGGCTGGCAAAACTTGACCTGGTCACGCGCGAAGAATTCGAAGTGCAGCGCGCAGTGTTGTTGCGCACGCGCGAAAAAATCGACGCGCTCGAACGCACCGTGCAGATACTCGAAGCACGACAAGCCACGCCCGGCGACAGCCGCAACTAGGCGGCAATCCAATGACTCTGGCGCTGGCGCACAGTCGCGCCCGCACGGGCGTGCTTGCGCCCGCAGTGCGGGTCGAGGTTTATCTCGCCCCGGGCCTGCCGGCGCTGAATATCGTCGGTTTACCCGAGGCTGCCGTGCGCGAAAGTCGCGATCGCGTGCGCGCCGCCATCCACTGCGCGCAGTTTGAATTTCCCAATCGCCGCATTACCGTCAACCTCGCGCCCGCCGATTTGCCCAAGCATGGCGGGCGCTTCGACCTGCCGATCGCCATCGGCATCCTGGCCGCGAATGGCGTGGTGGATGTGCAAGCGCTGGCGCGGGTCGAATTGTTGGGCGAGCTGTCACTGACCGGTGAGTTGCGCAGTATCGACGCGGTGCTGCCCGCCGCGCTCGCCGCCACCCAGGCCGGCCACGCGCTGATCGTTCCGGCCGGCAATGGCGAAGAGGCCGCGCTGGCCTGCGCCGGCGAAATCTTCGTCGCGCGGACACTGCTTGAAGTCGTGGCCCACCTCAATGGTAAAAAGTTGTTGCCGCGTGCCATCCGAAATTCCGATGCCATCCTGCCCGCGCTGTACGCAGACCTCGCCGACGTGCGCGGCCAGACGCAGGCGCGGCGCGCGCTGGAGGTCGCCGCCGCGGGCGCGCACCACCTGATCTTCATCGGCCCGCCCGGCTGTGGAAAAACCCTGCTGGCCTCGCGGCTGCCAGGCCTGCTGCCGGAAGCCGATGAGGTCGAAGCACTGGAATGCGCAGTTCTGGCCTCGGTCAGCGGCCAGGGTTTCGATCTGTCGCGATGGCGGGTGCGGCCGTTCCGGTCGCCGCATCACACCGCCAGCGCGATCGCACTGGTGGGCGGCGGCACGGGCCCGCGGCCGGGCGAGGTTTCGCTGGCGCACCACGGCGTGCTGTTCCTGGACGAGCTTGCA
>JBBRXD010000288.1:0-3220 GCA_038248775.1 Lysobacterales bacterium
GGTCGTGACGGAATGCACCACCGCGCGCTGCTGGTCGAGCGTGACGTCGCCATTGGCGGCCACGCTCACCGTGAACACCAAGTCGTTGCCCGTTGCCGTGCGGCCTTCGACCACGCCGCCGGCCGTCAGCGACAGGTTCACCACCTGACCCGTGGCGGTGTCCACCAGCCCGGAGGCTCCAGCCACCACGCCCAGCGCATAGGTCAGCGAGCCGGCGCCGTCAGTGCCAAACGCCGAGGTGAAGTTAGCCGCGAAGTTCTGCGTCGCGTTAGTCGCCAGCACCGTCTCGTCCACGATCGGCAGGCCGAGTTTCCTCACCGCAGCGCAGATTCGCTCGGCCAGCACGCGCGCCTCGCCGATCGGCCTGCCGGACAGCAACACCAGGAACTGGTCAGGCTCGACGCGAGCGATCGTCTCGCCGTAGTCGATCTCTTCCCGGACCAGGTCTGCAACCAGTCGGGCGACGGTCGCGGACGACTCGGGCGACAATTGATCGAAGCCATCAATGGCGACCCGCAACAACGACAGCGGTTTGCGCTTCAGCGCGGCGGACTCGTGCGCGCGGCGAAGTAGCTGCTCTAACATCTCGCGCCGATATACGCCCGATTCGGGCTCGATCTCGTTGGCCTTTCGCAGCTGCATCACCGTCGCAGCCTCGTCGCCGGCAGTCGTCGCCAACGCTGCGAACTCGGTGCACAGGTCGAGCTCGGGATCGCTGTAGCTGACATTCGAACTGCGCTCAATTACCAGCAGTCCCCAGCCCGGGCGTTCGATGGGTAGTGGAATCACGGCGAGCAGGGCCTGCCGCACCGGCCCATCCGGCCCCACGAAGTCCACGCCGATCTGCTGCGGCGCCAGCGAGCGACTCAAGTTCTTGAGCAGCGATCCACGCTGCGCCAGCAACATCTGGAACCATGGCTCGGCCGTCTTGGGCTCGACCAGCAGCAGGTCTTCATTGTGGTAATTCATGGCGATGACTGCAGCCGCATGTTGCGGCAAAACGGGCTTCAATCCGCCCATCAGGCGGCGGTAGGCGATCCACTCCATGTCGCCTTCGTCCGACGCATTCTCCATGCCTGCCTGCAAGCTTCGAATCATCCATTCACGGGCGTGGGTGATCTTTTGTTCGGCGCTAAGCTCGGAGCTGCCACCGCGCTTGCGCCGCTGCCTTTCCTGCAGCAGGCCGCGAATCCATGGGGCGAACAGGTAGATGACCATCAGCAGCGCCGGCAACAACTGGAAGCCGCGCGTCACCAGGCGCGTGGCGGGCAGGAACTGCAGGGAGCCCAGCGCAATCACCAGCATTGCCGGCACCATCGCCAACCAGACCAGCGCTGGCAGCCATCGCCACTGCCTGGGGTCCGACCACAGCGCGGCCGCGCAGACCAGGCTGGTGACTGCCACCACGACCAGACCCGTCACCTGCAATTGCGGCAGCAGCCGCGCAGGCAGGACCAGGATCACGATCGCGAGCAGCGGAAGTGCGAAACCGGCGCGATCGAGCAGCTTGCCCAGCGACGGACTGGTCTTTTCCAGGCCCGCATATTGACCCGTTGCCCAGAGCAGGGGCGCGCAAGCCATGAGCCACAGCGCCACCGGTAACGCCGGAATGGCGGCCAGGCTGGTACCGCCCAGGCTCAGCTGCAGGTGATAGTTGCCAACAATGGCAGCGCATAGGGAGCTGAAGGCCGCGGCTGCAACCCGTAGCGTTCGCTCATCGGTCAAGGCACGCCGCGCCACCGCGATCACGAAGATGCCGAACAGACCCGAATAAAGCAGGTCGTACGCCAGGCTGCTGGCCCGCGCTCGCTCGCGCCACTGCGCCTGGTTGATAACCCTCGGCCGCAGATTCAGGTGGCCCTGCCCCTGGATCTCAAGGTACAGGGTGACATTGCCTGCGGCCGATGCCGGCAATGCCAGCACGAAGGTGTCGGGCCAGCGCACGGCTTCATCGGTCTGCGCGATGCCCGTGTCCGCCACCGGATTGCCCGGATTGCCGTCCACGTGCAATCGCAAAGAATCGATCGCCTGTCGCGGCAAGCTGACAAAACGCGGCACATTGTCGGCGGGAAGTTGCGTCCGGATTCGCAGCCAGAGGGTGGTGCCGGGCCGACCAATGGCATGGATTCCGTCTGATACCACCGGGGTGAAGCCAATCTTTGCCCGGCCGGACACGATCTTGTCCAGTGAAATCGTCGAGGGCGCCTGGACGATGGCCATCTCCAGACCTGCGGAAAGCACCGAGGCTTGGGCTGCCGTTGCGGCCACGGCCGCCTGCATTCCAGCGGCCAGGCACGCCCACGCAGCTAGCGCTGCCAGCAGGTGCCGCGTCCAGCCCGCAGTCCCGTTCCGTCTCGTCACTTCCCCACCCCCTGTCGCAAAGCCCAGTGTGCCGCAATTTGAAGCATCGGCATATTGCATGGCCAGCACCGCGATGGCTTCAAGAGGCCACGCGAACCCTCCCGGGGCGCGTCGATCCGCAGAGGTCGAGTAAACTTGCCGACTCCCAAGCAGAAATCCATCCGCATGAACGACCCCACCGCCTCACCGGCGACCGAAAAACAGGACTTCATACGGCAGATCGTGCGCGAGGACCTGGCCGGGGGGCGACATGCGAGCATCCACACGCGCTTCCCGCCGGAGCCCAACGGCTACCTTCACATCGGCCACGCCAAGGCCATCTGCCTGAATTTCGGCGTTGCGGAGGAGTTCGGCGGTAGCTGCAACCTGCGCTTCGACGACACCAATCCAAGCAGGGAAGACATCGAGTACGTCGAGGCGATCAAGGACGATGTGACCTGGCTGGGCTTCAACTGGTCGGAACTGCGCCACGCCTCCGATTACTTTGAAGTGTTCTATCGCAGCGCGTTGAAGCTGATCGAGGACGGCAAGGCCTTCGTCTGCGACCTGAGCGCCGACCAGGTGCGCGAGTACCGGGGCACGCTCACCGAACCCGGGCGAAACTCACCGTTCCGCGAGCGCAGCGTGGCGGAAAACCTCGACCTCTTCCAGCGCATGCGCGCGGGCGAGTTTCCCGATGGCACCCGCACCCTGCGCGCCAAAATTGACATGGCCAGCGGCAATATCAACCTGCGCGACCCGGCCATCTATCGTATCCGCCACGTCAGCCACCAGAACACCGGCGACGCCTGGCCGATCTATCCGATGTATGACTACGCGCACTGCATTTCGGACGCGGTGGAAGGTATCACCCACTCAC
>JBBRXD010000289.1:0-3202 GCA_038248775.1 Lysobacterales bacterium
ACGCCTGGTCCAGAGAAGTCCTGCCCTCGTGCTCAAGCTTGGCCGGCAATCGGGCCAGCGCGAAGACCGCTACATGCATTTGCTGTGCGGACCGGTGGACGAGGCGGCGTTCGCGCCGACCAACCGCCCCGCATCGAACGAGCGCTCCGAGCGCAGCGACATCGACAGGCGCTTCGAATTACTGGAGGCTCGAGTGGCGGAACTCGAAGCGGAGCTGCAGGCCTTGCGCCAACCTGGCGCCTGATGCCGATGTTTATTTTCGAACCCTGAAACTGCGTCCCTTGATCTTGCCGGCGCGCAATTTCTCCATCGCCTTGAGCGCATGCGAGCGCTTCACTGCGACATAAGTGCGCGTTGCGAAGGTATCAATCTTGCCCACCACGTCTGCCGGCAGGCCGGCCTCACCGGTCAGCGCCCCCATGATGTCGCCGGGCCGCAACTTGTCCTGGCGCCCGCCATCGATGATCAAGGTCACCATCGGAGGCTGCAGCGGGGCCGAACGGCTGCCGCCTGCCAGATTCAGCCGACCCCAGGTCGCAGCGCTGCCTTGCGCCGCTTCGATGGCCGGGATCCGGCCGATCTCGACGGAAGCGCACAGGTGGATCGCCAGGCCCTTGCTGCCAGCGCGACCGGTGCGTCCGATTCGATGGATGTGGATTTCAGGATCGGACGGCAGCTCATAACTGAACACTGCAGGCAGGTCCTTGATATCGAGCCCACGCGCGGCGACATCGGTCGCCACCAGCACCGAGCAACTGCGATTGGCGAAACGTACCAGTACCTCGTCGCGATCGCGTTGCTCCAGGTCGCCACTCAACGCCAGCACGGAAAAACCGCGCTTTTCCAGCTCGCCGGCGACGTCCTGGGTATCGCGCCGCGTGTTGCAGAACACCAGCGCCGATTCGGGACGATGCTGGCCTAGCAGGAAGGCCAGCGCTTCAGTCTTGCGGGTGCGCTCGACTTCGTAGAACACTTGTTCGATCTCTTCATCGCCAAGCAGGCTTTCCACCGTGACTTCCATCGGCTCGCGCTGGACGCGGCGGCTGATGGCGCGGATCTCGTCGGAATAGGTGGCTGAGAACAACATCGTCTGTCGTTCGGCCGGCAGTTGCGCGATCACATCGGCGATGGCATCGCCAAAGCCCATGTCCAGCATCCGGTCTGCCTCGTCGAGCACCAGCGCCTGCACTTTTTCCAGGGTCAGGTGGCCTTTGTCGAGCAATTCAAGGATTCGCCCCGGCGTGCCAACCACGATGTGCGGTTCGTGCACCAGCGAGGCGATTTGCGGGCGCAGCGAAATGCCGCCACACAACGTCAGCAGTTTGATATTGGGTATGAACCGCGCCAGGCGGCGCAGTTCCTTGCTGACCTGGTCGGCCAGTTCGCGGGTCGGGCAAAGCACCAGGCATTGCACGCGACTGACCGACGGATCGAGGCGCGACAACAGGCCCAGCCCGAAGGCAGCCGTCTTGCCGCTGCCGGTCTTTGCCTGCGCAATCACGTCCCTGCCCTGCAATACCCAAGGCAGGCTGGCGGCCTGGATCGGCGTCATTTCCACGTAGGCGAGGGCCTGCAAGCCTTGCTGCAAGGCCGGCGAGAGGTCGAGTTCGGAGAAGCTGCTCATGCGAAATTATCGCATGGATGTCAAATTGGCTCAGCCGAAGCTGGGGCTGGCCAGCGCTGCGAGAAAGGCCGGAAATAGCCGCGGCTCAAGCAATAGCGTCACCAGCACGCCGTAAGCGGCGCCCCACAAGTGCGCGCTGTGGTTGATGCGGTCGCCGCCCGTGCGTTCCGAATAGATGCTGTAGGCCACGTACAGGACGGCGTAGATAATGGCCGGCATCGGCACGAACAAGACCAGGATGGTGGTCCAGGGCGCGAACAGGATGTAGGCGAACAACACCCCCGACACGGCGCCCGATGCGCCCAGGCTGTAGTACTTCGAATCGTCACGGTGCTTGAAATAGGTGGGCAGGATGGAGGCAACCAACCCTCCAACGTAGAAGATGGCGAATCCAAACGGGCCCAGCACCGCGTTGTAGAAAACCTCGATCACCTCGCCGAAAAAATATAGCGTGACCATGTTGAACAACAGATGCATCAGGTCGGCGTGGATCAGCCCGTAGCTGACCAGCCGGAAGTATTCCTTCTTTTGGCTGATGGCCGGCGGCCAAAGGATCAGTGCGTCAATCATCTTGGCATTTTTCATCGCCGTGAAAGAAACAGCGCACGTAATCGCGATCAGGATGAGGGTCGTGGACATGGATCAGCGCATCAGTTCGTAGGGGCCACCGCGTTCCAGGGCACGCTGATAGGCAGGCCGCGCGTGGATGCGCGCAAGGTAGTCCAAGGACCTTGGCCGGCTGGCATCGAGCCCACCGCGCGATGCGGCGGCTTCCAGCGGGAAACTCATCTGGATGTCGGCGCCACTGAACTCATCGCCCGCGAACCAGGCAGACCGCCCCAGCTCCGACTCGATGAAATCCAGATGCGTCTTGAGTTGCGGCCGGATGAAACGCGCCATTACCTTGTCCACGATGCCGTGCACCACGGGCTTGATGAAGAAAGGCGCAGGCGCCTGGCGGACCTTGTTGAAGATCAGGCTCATCAACAGGGGCGGCATCGCCGATCCTTCCGCATAGTGCAACCAGTAGGTGTAGCGAAGCCGGTCCGCTGAATCACGCGACGGCGCAAGCCTGCCATTGCCATACCGGTCTATCAGGTATTCGACAATCGCCCCGGACTCGGCAATCGTGTTGTCGCCATCGGTGATCACCGGCGACTTGCCCAGGGCGTGAACGCGGCGAAGCTCGGGCGGCGCCAGCATCGTTTGCGGATCGCGCTGGTAACGCTCGACCTGGTATTCGAGGCCCAGTTCCTCGAGCAGCCACAACACGCGCTGCGAACGCGAATTATTGAGATGGTGGACGGTGATCAAGCTGGTGCCCCTGCTCGGCGCGGAATCGCCGGCGACAGTTTAGCCCGAGGCCGTGCTATCCGTCGTTGCCGAACCTGCGACATCGGGAAAATCCAGCAACTGGGTGATGACTTCGTCTTTTTCCACCCACATTGAATTCACCCAGCGCTGGAAAAGAACCCGGGCGGCGGAGTCACTCTCGTAGCTGATGCCAAGCAGTGCCGCCGGAATGGCGCGTTCGGTGATCCGTACCCTCACTTCGGGAATGCGCCCGGACACAAGATC
>JBBRXD010000290.1:0-3202 GCA_038248775.1 Lysobacterales bacterium
ACGTGCGTGGTGACGGTCTCTCCCGGCGCGAACCGGCCGTCGGCGTCGAACACGATGGGCACGGCGGCAATCTCGAGCAGCGCGTGCCGGGTGCAATCGAATCCGCCGGTTTCGACGTCCACCACCACGGGCAGGAAGCCGCGAAAGCGCTCGGCCATACGCGGCCTGGATGCAGTGTCATTCATCCGCTGGAGGATACCAGCTTGGCCATCAGGACCTTGCGGGCCAGGCGCTCCAGCTACTGGCTGGTGGTATCGCGTTTCTCGCGGCCGCCGGGCGGCAACTCGCCACGCACGATGAACCAGGTGTTCTCGGCGATATTGGTGGCGTGGTCGCCGATGCGTTCGATGTTCTTGGCCATGAACAAAAGATGCGTGCACGAGGTGATGTTGCGCGGGTCTTCCATCATGTAGGTCAGCAGCTCGCGGAACAGGCCGGTGTACTGCAGGTCGAGTTCGGCGTCCCGGTTGCGCACTTCCATCGCCAACGCATCGTCGCGGGTACGGAAGGCAGCGAGCGCGTCGCGCACCAGCGCGTTGGCGGTCTTGGCCAGGGCCGGAAGGCCGTGGGCGGCTTCAACCGGCGAGCCCTGGTTGAGCACCATCGAGCGCTTGGCGACGTTGGCGGCGTAGTCGCCGATCCGCTCGATGTCCGATGAGATGCGCAAGGCGCCGTAGACCTCGCGCAGGTCGCGCGCCATCGGCTGGCGCAGGGCGAGCAGGCGCAACACATCCTGGCTTACTTCGTGTTCGAGTGAATCAATGGCATCGTCGTTGGCTACTATGCGCTGCGCGGCCTTGCTATCACGCCGGATCATTACGTCGATGGCGGCATCGAGCTGGGCGGTGGCGATCTCGCCCATCCGGGTGATTTCGCCGTACAGGCGCTCAAGTTCCGAATCAAAACTCTTGACGATGTGTTCGTTGGGCATGGAAGTTCCTTGGCCGCGATCAGCCGAACCGGCCGGTGATGTAGTCTTCGGTCTGCTGCTTGGTGGGCTTGGTGAAGATGGTCTCGGTGACACCGTGTTCGACCAGCTCGCCCAGGTACATGAAGGCGGTAAAGTCCGAACAGCGTGCCGCCTGCTGCATGTTGTGGGTAACGATCAGGATGGTGAAGTCCTGCTTGAGTTCAGCGAACAACTGCTCGATCTTGCCCGTGGCGATCGGGTCCAACGCGGAGGTCGGTTCGTCGAACAGCAGCACCTCCGGCCGCAGCGCGACGGCGCGGGCGATGCACAGGCGCTGTTGCTGGCCACCCGACAGGCCCAGGCCATTGTGCTTGAGCTTGTCCTTCACCTCGTCCCATAGCGCTGCCTGGCGCAGCGCCATTTCAACGCGTTCGTCCATCGCCTTGCGGGGCAGGGATTCGTGGTGGCGGATGCCGTAGGCGACGTTGTCGTAGATCGACATCGGAAACGGCACCGGCTTCTGGAAAACCATGCCGACCTTGCCGCGCAGGCGATTGAGCGAGTACTTCGGGTCGAGGATGTTCTCGCCATCCAGGCGGACTTCACCGCGTGCTTCCTGGCCCGGATACAGCGCATAGATCCGGTTGAACACGCGCAACAGGGTGGACTTGCCGCAGCCCGACGGGCCGATCAGCGCGGTCACTTTCTTCTCGGGCACGTCCAGGTCCACGTTGCGCAGGGCCTGTTCGCCGTTGTAGAAGAAATTGACGCCGCGCGCGCTCAGTTTCGCGGCCGATTTGCCGGCCACGTCCTGGGGTGCCAGGGCAACGGATGCCAGGGTCGAGAATCTGCTGCTAGTCATGGTTGACCTTGTTTCGCAAAAGGATGGCCCGGGCGGCGATGCCGAGCAAGAGTACGAATACGGTAACAACAAAGGCGCCAGCCCATGCCAGGGAGTTCCAGCTCTCATAGGGACTCATCGCGTACTGGAAGATCACCATCGGCACATTGGCCATGGGCGCCGTCATGTCGGTGCTCCAAAACTGGTTGCTGTAGGCGGTGAACAGCAGCGGCGCGGTTTCGCCGGTGATGCGCGCCAGCGCCAGCAGCACGCCGGTCACGATGCCGGGCAGGGCGGACCGGTAGAGCACCTGCACGGTGACCTTCCACTGCGGAACGCCCAGCGACAAGGCTGCCTCGCGCATGGCGCTGGGCACAAGTCTCAGCATCTCGTCCGTAGTTCGCACGATCACCGGCAGGGCAATAAAGGCGAGCGCGATGGAGCCTGCAATTGCCGAGAAATGCCCAACCTGCACCACCACCAGTGCGTAGATGAAAAGACCAAGCACGATCGACGGTGCCGACAGCAGGATGTCATTGACGAAGCGGATCAGCGTGCCGAGCCGGGTATGGTTGCCATACTCGGCAAGGAAGGTGCCGGCGGCCACCCCGATCGGCGTACCGATCGCGATGGCGAGCAGGCTGATCACGGCGCTGCCATAAAAGGCGTTGAGCAGTCCGCCGCGCTCGTCCGGCGGCGGCGTCATCATGGTGAACAGGTCGATGTTGAGGTTGGCCACGCCCTTGGTGACCGTCGTCCACAGGATCCAGATCAGCCAGAACAGGCCGAAGATCGCCGCGGCACCGGCCAGCAGCATGGCCAGCTTGTTGGTCAGGCTGCGACGCAGGTACAGGCGGTTGGCGGCGTCCATCAGCGACCCTCGCGGCGTTGCAGTTGCATCAGCATCAGCTTGGCTATCGACAGCACGACGAAGGTCAGCACGAACAGCAGGAAACCCAGCGCGAGCAAGGTGGACTTGTGCAGCGGGTCCACCGCTTCGCCAAATTCATTGGCAATGGTAGAGGCGATGGAGGTGCCCGGGTCGAGCAGGGAGCCCGAGATGCTGTAGGCGTTGCCGATCACGAAAGTGACCGCCATGGTCTCGCCCAGCGCGCGGCCCAGCCCAAGGAAGATGCCGCCGATCACGGCCGAGCGCGTGTAGGGAAGCACGACATCCCAGACCACTTCCCAGGTCGTGGAGCCAAGCGCGTAGGCCGACTCCTTCAAACGGTTGGGTACGGTCAGGAAGACTTCGCGCATCACTGAACTGATGAAGGGGATGACCATGATCGCCAGCACCAAGCCTGCGGTGAGCATGCCAATTCCCAAGGGAGGACCGGTGAACAGGGGTCCAATGAAAGGCACGGGGCCGATGTTGTCATTGATCCAGGGGTAGGCGTATTCGCTCAGATACGGTGCGAGAACGAACAGCCCCCACATGCCGTAGATGA
>JBBRXD010000291.1:0-3189 GCA_038248775.1 Lysobacterales bacterium
TACGAACACCGAGGTGAACGAGGTATGCCGGCGGTTGTCGGAATCGAAAGGCGACTTGCGCACCAGGCGGTGCACGCCGATCTCCGTCTTCAACCAGCCATAGGCGTAGTCACCCTCGACGCGGAAGGTGGCGCTCTTGATGCCGGCGACGTCACCGCCGCTGACTTCCATCAATTCGGTCTTCCAGCCGCGGTTCTCGCACCAGCGCAGGTACATGCGCAACAGCATCTCGGCCCAGTCCTGAGCCTCGGTGCCGCCCGCGCCGGCCTGGATGTCCACGAAGCAGTTGGAACTGTCGAGTTCGCCGGAAAACATCCGGCGGAACTCGAGCTTTTCGACGCGGCTGGCGATCTTGTCGACTTCTTCGATCACCGCATGCACGGTACCCTCGTCATCGTCGGCCTCGGCCATGTCGAGCAATTCCGCCGCCTCGACGAGACCGTCGGTGTTGAGCCGGATTTCGCTGACGGTCTTTTCCAGCGTCGCGCGTTCCCGGCCCAGTGCCTGCGCCCGCTCGGGCTCGTTCCAGATGGCTGGATTTTCCAGTTCGCGGCTGACTTCCTCGAGTCGCTCTACCTTGCTATCGAAGTCAAAGATACCCCCGGAGCGAATCGAGTCTGCTCTTGAGGTCGGCGATGCGCAGGCGGTCGAGGTTGAGTTCCATGGGTCCGGAATCTTGCAGGGAAACAGGGCGCGATTATAGCGTGCGCCAGCGCCTAGGCGGGCTGCCAGAGGACGAGCAGCAACTGCACGCCCTCCCGGCCGCGATAGTCGTCGAGCGCCAGGTGGTAGGCCGCGCGCAGCCTGGCGGGCGGAGCCTCGCCGGTCCAGCCGCCAAAATGGATTGCCGAAATCGGCAAGCCGCCATCTTCATGCTGCAAAGTCAGCTTCAAATGGCGTTCGCCAAGGACACGGTAATCGCGCACCACGAATACATTGTCGAATACGGGCTGCGCAAATCCCTGACCCCAAGGGCCCGCATCGCGCAGCGCTTCGGCCAAGGTCCGATTGATCTCGGACAGCGCCAGCGGTCCGTCGCTGGCCAGTTCCGCGCTTAGCAGGTCCGGATCGAGGACACGCAAGGCGTACTCGATGAAGGCTTCCCGGAACTTGGGCAGATTCTCTCGCGGCAGGCTCAAGCCCGCTGCCATGGCGTGGCCACCAAACCGCTCGATCATGCCTGGATTCGCCGCATCCACGGCGGCCAGGGCATCGCGTACGTGGAAACCCGGAATCGAGCGCACCGAACCACGCAACTGGTCACTGCCCTGGTCAGCCAATGCGAACGCAAGCACGGGCCGGTGGACGCGATCCTTCATTTTGGAGGCGACCAGGCCGACCACGCCCGGATGCCATCCCTCATCGAACAGCACCAGCGCGGCAGGGATGGGATCGCCCTCGGCCAGCGCGGGTAGTGAGGCCTCCGCTTCGTCAAGCATGCTCTGCTGCCGCCCCCGCCGTTCGGCATTGATGCGGTCCAGCACCAGGGCAAGGTCGCGCGCGCGAGCGATGTCGTCGGTCAGCAGGCACTCGATGCCTACGGCCATGTCCTCAAGCCGGCCTGCAGCATTGAGTCGCGGCGCGATTCCAAAACCGATGTCCTCGGCCACCAAGCGATCGAGTGGACGGCCCGCCACGTCAGCCAGCGCGGCCAGCCCGGGCTGGCATTTTCCCTGGCGCATCCTGCGCAATCCCGCCGCCACCAGCAGCCGGTTGTTCGGATCCAGGGGAACGAGATCGGCAACGGTGCCCACCGCGACCAGGTCAAGCAGTTGCGACAGGTCCGGCTCACTGGCATCGAGCCAACCGGCGACGCGCAGGTGCCGTCGCAAGGCGAGCATCAAATAGAACACCACGCCTACGCCAGCCAATGCCTTGCTCGGAAACCCGTCGCCAGCAAGGTTAGGATTGACGATAACGTTCGCGTTTGGCAACTCGGGCCCGGGCAAATGATGATCGGTCACCACCACCTGCCAGCCACGCGCGCGCGCCGCCGCGATGCCGGCGTGGCAGGCAATGCCACTATCCACGGTGAGCAACAGGTCCGGCGCATGGTCGACGAGGTCTTCGACCAATGCTGGCGACAGGCCGTAGCCATGGGTTATCCGATGCGGAACCTGGTAGCTCACGCGGCTCGCGCCGAGCATTCGCAGCCCGCGCACGGCAACGGCAGTACCGGTGGCTCCATCGCAATCAAAGTCGCCAACCACCACGATATGGCGCTGCGATGAAACCGCCTCTGCCAGAATCTCGACGGCTGCCTGCAGGTGTCCCATCGTGTCCGGAGGCAGCAATCGTGCCAGCTTCAATTCAGCGTCTTCCGGGCGCAGCACACCTCGCGCCGCGAATATCCGACGCAGAACCGAGGGCGTCGATGGCGGCCACTCGCCGTGGTCAGGCACCTCCCGCCGCACGATCCGGGTCATGGCTCGAGGCGCACCAGCGGCCGTCGAATCAATCGCCAGCGTTGTGAGGCTTCCACCCGAAATGCCGACCCATCGGCGAAGTCCAGCAGCATGGAACCATGCCGATGCTTCAACGAGGCGATGCCAGGCAGCAAGTGCGCAGTTTCCACTTCGGCCCAATCGCGATGGTGCCGCAGGTCGATCAACGAACTTCCCGTCTCGGTGGGCTGCAGGCCGGCCCCGGCGAGTTTTGCCAAGGCCAACAGCTCATCGCCGGCCCCTGCCACGCTCGAGTAATCGCAGCGCACCGAATCGGGCAGTCGTCCACCGCCCCAGAACCAGAGTGAATTCACCGGCGGCAACCCGATCGCCATCCGTGCCTGGTTGCGGGGATGATTGTGCAGGATCACCTGCGCTTCGTTCGCCAGCGCTCGCCAGCGTCGGGCCTCATTGCCCTCGGGCAGATAGGCCAGCATGTCGCCGCCTAGCGCATCAATGGGCAACGGAAAATCCGGCAGCCGCGTGTCGGCCCCAAGCGCAAGGTACCAGCGCTCGGGATCGGTTGCCGAGATCGGGAATCCCGCGTCGCCGAACACGGGACGCAGTGGCTGAAGGAAGCCATCCGCCTCGTCCGCCGACAGCCCAAGGTTACCCCAGGCCATCAGCCGCGCCCCCATCATTTCGGGCCGGATGAAAACCGGATCGGCACGCAACCAAGCCTGTCCTGCGGCGTCGCCCTTGTCACTGTGGCGGGTGATCGCGGCCATCGGCCAGCCGCGCGGCA
>JBBRXD010000292.1:0-3178 GCA_038248775.1 Lysobacterales bacterium
CGAGCCCCAAAACAAACGCCGGGCTTTGTCCTATTTTACCTTTCCGCGGCCAAGCCCGCCCCCACAACGGATTTGCCCCCCCCACAGACCGGCTTCAGGGACGGCGGTCGAGTTCTGCGTCGTCGCGGAGCCTCGGCATCAGGTCTTGCTTGTTCGCGCCGAGCCAATTGAGCAGCGGGCAGGCCACGAAGATCGATGACAGCGTGCCGAACACAATGCCGATCATCTGCGATTCGGCCATGCCGCGTAGCGAGGAGCCTGCGAACAGGTACAGGGCCAGCACAGTCAGGAAGGCGACGAACGAGGTGATGATGGTGCGCGACAGGGTCTGGTTGATCGAGCGGTTCAGCACCTCGATCGGCGTCAGCTTGTGCAGGGTGCGGAAGTTTTCGCGCACGCGGTCGAACACCACGATCGTGTCGTTGATCGAGTAACCCATCACCGACAGCACGCCGGCCAATACTGTCAGGTCGAACTCGTGCCCGCTCAGTGCGAACCAGCCCGCCACCAAAACCACGTCGTGCAAGGTGGTGATCAACGCTGCCACCGCAAACTTGAACTCGAACCGAAACCACACATACGCGCCGAAGCCGACTACGACGAAGATCGCCGCATACATGCCATTGATCGCGAGCTCCTTGCCAATCTGTGGGCCCACCGATTCACTGCGCATCAGCTTCACGCTGTTGTCGTCAGCCTGCAACGCCTGCGCGATTGCCTGGCCACTGCGGGCCGCATCGCCGTCGCCTTCGCGCGGCTTCAGCCGCACGACCAGGTCGTTGTCGGTGCCGAAAGTCTGCACGACCGGGTTTTCAAAGCCGGCACTCAGCAGGCGCTTGCGCACTTGCTCGTCCTCGACGCGCTTGTCGAAGCGCAACTCGGCCACGGTGCCGCCGGTGAAGTCCAGCGCATAGTTGAACCCGTTCACGGTAATTCCGCCAATCGCGACCGCCATGAGCAGGAAAGCGATCGTGAGCGAAACCACGCGCGCCCGCATGAAGTTGAAATTACTGTTCGAGGGAAAGAGTTCCACGCCGGCTCCTGCTACAAATCAGATCGAGATCTTGGCCAGCTTCTTGCGCCGGTGGCCATAGATCAGGGTGGCGATGCCGCGCGATACCGAAACCGCGGTGTACATCGAGCTCAGGATGCCAATGATCAAGGTGATGCCGAAGCCGCGAATAGGCCCCGATCCAAAGGCCGCCATGGCAATGCCGCCCAGTAGCGCGGTCACGTTGGCATCGGCAATGGTTCCCGCCGCCTTGTCATAGCCCGCGGCGATACTGGACAAGGGCGTATTGCCCATGCGCAGCTCCTCCCGGATTCGTTCGTTGATCAGCACGTTGGCGTCCACCGACATGCCTACCGTCAAGGCAATGCCGGCCAGGCCGGGCAGGCTCATCGTCGCACCCAGCGCGGACATGAAGGCAATCACGATCAGCAGGTTCAACAACAACGCGATATTGGTGATGATGCCGAAGGTCTTGTAATAGAAGACGAAAAACACCAGCACGAACAGGAACGAGTAGGTCACCGCCTGGGTGCCGCGCTGCACGTTTTCAGCGCCAAGGCTCGGGCCGACAATGCGCTCTTCCACGATCAGCATGGGCGCTGCCAGCGAACCGGCACGCAGCAGCAGCGCCAGGTTCTGGGCCTCTTCCATGCTCGACAGGCCGGTGGTAATGAAGTCGGCACCAAACACGCCATTGACAGTCGCCGCGCTGATCACTTCCTCGCTGACGCGCAAGGTGCGGACCTGCTCGCCGTTGACGGTCTTCACGTCGGGAATGGACTCGATGTAAACCGCTGCCATCAGCTTGCCGACGTTGTCCTGCGTGTACTTGAACATCTTGTCGCCGCCAAGCTTGTTGAGCCTGATGGAGACGGCCGGCGTGCCGCTCTGGCTGTCTAGCTGCGAAGTTGCGTTGACCAGCTGGTCACCCGTGACGATGGTGCGCTTGGACAGCAGGATCGGAACCGGCTTGTTGTCGGAACCGATCTCGCGACGGAAATACAGGCGGGCGTCGGGTGGCACGCTGCCGGTATCACGCGCGGCGTACGCGGTGGAATCGTTGCCGAGCACGGCGCGGTATTCCAGGGTAGCGGTGGCGCCGATCAGCTTCTTGGCTTCGGTCGGATCCTGCAGGCCGGGAATCTGCACCACGATGCGGCTGGCACCCTGGCGCTGCACGACTGGCTCGGCCACGCCGAGTTCGTTGATGCGGTTGCGCAAGGTAGTCATGTTCTGCTCGACGGCTTCGTCGGTGAACTGCTTGATCAATGCGTCGGGAATGGTGGCGATCAGCAGGTTCGGCTGGGCCCGATCGGTACTCAGCACCAGCTCCGGCGTGCTCGATCCAATCTTGATGCGGGCGCGGGAAATATCCTCGGGCTTCAACTGCACCTGGATGCGGGTACCGTTGCGCGCGGCGTTGCTATAGACGATCTGGTTTTCGCGCAGGACGCCGCGGATGCTGTCCAAAAAGCCCTCGCTGCGTTTGTCGATGGCGGATTTCTCGTCCACTTCCATCAGGAAGTGCACGCCGCCCTGCAAGTCGAGACCGAGCGACATCGGCTTGCCGCCGATGTACTGCAGCCAGTCCGGCACGTTCGTGGCCAGGTTCAGCGCAACCGTGTAACCGGTACCCAGTTCATCACGGATCAACGTCGATGCCTTGGCCTGCAGGTCGGTATCGGCCACCCTCACCACCAGGGTGTCGCCCTCGATCTCGGACCGGGCGAACGCCATGGAATTGGCCTTCATCAGGTTTTCCACCCGGGTATCCAAGGCGGCATCCACCACGGCGCCCCGGTTGGCGGAAATCTGCACGGCCGGGTCTTTGGGGTACAGGTTGGGCAATGCGTACAACGCCGTCAGCACCAGCACGATCGCGATGACAACGTATTTCCAACGGGCAAATTCAAGCATGGTCAGTATCGCCAGGGCCCGACGGGCCGGTCAGTTACGGATGGGGACGTTTCAGGCGGACTTCAACGTGCCCTTGGGCAACACCGCGACAATGGCGGCCCGCTGCAGCTTCACGCGGACGTTGTCGGCGATCTCGACGGTGACGAAGGCATCACCCATCTCGTCGATGCGGCCAGCGATGCCACCGTTGGTGATGACTTCGTCGCCCTTCGCCAGCTTGGCGACCAGTTCGCGGTGTTCCTTCGCGCG
>JBBRXD010000293.1:0-3106 GCA_038248775.1 Lysobacterales bacterium
GGAAAAGATGGGGCGCAGCGCAGCGACTTTGCCGGCATAGCGGCCATCGAGCGGGGACAGTGCCAGCAGGGTCTGGTCGGACATCGGGTCAAGCTCCGTTCAAGACGCCAATTCTACACGGGGCGCCGGGCGCGCTCCCGTCGGCCGGCCGGGGCTATCATCGGGACCTGGATGACACGGAGCCGCCCATGGCTGGCAAGACCCGAATCGAACGCGACAGTTTCGGCCCGCTGCAGGTGCCGCTTGCGGCGCTTTACGGCGCGCAGACCCAGCGAGCGGTGCAGAACTTCCCGATCTCGGGCTTGCGCATGCCGCGCACTTTCCTGCGCGCGCTCGGCTTGATAAAGGCGGCGGCCGCCGAGGCCAATGCCTCGCTGGGGCTGCTGCCCAAGGGCGTGGCGAAGGCCATCAGCGATGCGGCGCGGCAGGTGGCCTCGGGCGAACTGGACGACCAGTTTCCGATCGACGTGTTCCAGACCGGATCGGGCACGTCCAGCAACATGAATGCCAACGAGGTCATCGCCACGCTAGCGTCGCGCAAGCTGGGCAAGGCCGTGCATCCCAATGACCAGGTCAACCTGGGCCAGAGTTCCAACGATGTGATTCCGACCGCCATCAAGGTTGCCGCGGCGATTGCCTGGCACGAGCAGTTGCGGCCTTCGTTGAAGCACCTGAAGGCGACCATTGATCGGCGGGCCAAGGCCTTGTCGAAAGTGGTGAAGACCGGCCGCACGCACTTGATGGATGCGATGCCCTTGACCCTTGGCCAGGAACTGTCGGGCTGGTCGGCGCAGATCCGCAGCGGCATCGAGCGGCTCGACGACAGCAGTCGGCGACTGCATGCGCTGCCGCTGGGCGGTACGGCCATAGGCACAGGCATCAATGCCGATGCAAGATTCGGCCGCAAGGCGATTACCGGGTTACGGGCGGCTACGGGCGTCAAGTTCAGCCAGGCGGACAATCTTTTCGAGGGCATCGCATCGCAGGATGCTGCGGTGGAATTTTCCGGCCAGCTCAATGTGCTCGCCGTGTCGCTGATGAAAATCAGCAACGATTTGCGCTGGATGAACTCCGGCCCGCTGGCCGGACTGGGTGAAATCGAACTGCCCGCGCTGCAGCCAGGCAGTTCGATCATGCCGGGAAAGGTCAATCCGGTAATACCGGAAGCGATGGCGATGGTTTGCGCGCAGGTGATGGGCAACCACACCACCATTACGGTGGCGGGCGCGAGCGGAAACTTCCAGTTGAATGTGATGCTGCCGGCGATCGCGCACAACTTGTTGCAGTCGATCGAGTTGCTGGCTTCTTCAACCCGATTGCTGGCTGACAGCGCGATTGCCGGGTTCCAGGTGCGTCAGGCCCGATTGGATGAGAGCGTGGCGCGCAATCCGATTCTGGTGACGGCGCTCAATCCGGTGATCGGCTACGAGGCGGCCGCCGCGATTGCGAAGCGTGCTTACGCGGAGGGGCGGCCGGTGCTTGAGGTGGCCAAAGAGATGACTTCGCTTGACGATGTGCAGTTGGGCAAGTTGCTTGATCCGAGAGCGCTTACGAAGGGCGGCATTGGGCCATGAAGCTGGTCACCGGGGCATGAAAAAACCCGCGATTGCTCGCGGGTTTTTTTTGGAGCTATCGCGGCCGAGGCCGCTCCCACAGAGGCCGCTCCCACAGAGGTCGCTCCTGCGTCAGCCTTCGTCTTTCCAGCGGCGGAGGCGGGCGGCGGCGTAGATCATGCCGGCGCCGATGGCCGCACCGATCCAGGCGTTGGCGTAGGCCAGCGTCTTCCAGCTTTGCACGACCAGGATGTTGAAGTCGGGGCTGTGGTTGTTCTGGACCTGCAGGCCGCTGGCAGCGTCCACGAAGCCGAACCACGAACCCGGCGCGACGCTCAGCAAGCCACGGGCCACGATATTTTTCCAGAACCAATCGACGTCCCAGTTGAAATCGAACATCGCGTTGAACCAGCTCAGCAGCACGCCAGTCAGCACCGGAACACCCACCGCCCACAGGAACACCTTGGTGCGTGCCCAGGCCGAGACCATCATCAGCCAGCCCACGGTTGGCAACGCCCAGACCAGGTACACCGGCAGGATGGCCGCGATCTTGAACGGCGCCAGGTACGTAGCCGGTTGTGCGAACACTCCCGCCAGGTTCAATCCCGTCATCGAGGCGCTGACCACCGCGACCAGCAAGACCAGGATGCTGGTGATGACGCCGAAGGCGAGGGTGATCAGGGGTGCCGCCACCAGCGCCATCGCCAGCTTCGACAACACCGTCTCGCCGTCGGACACGGGCAGCGATTTCCAGAACAGCACGCTGCGGTCCTTGCGCTCGTCGAACAGGGTGCCCAGGCAGAAGAAGAAGATCACCACCGCCATCACCATGAACAGGGGTGCCGAGGCGGCGATGTAGCCCTGGCTGACGGCATTGATGATTTTAGCCTGCTGCCCGGGTTCGATCACGCCCGACAGGTTGGTGACCTGCTGGCCGTTGATGTTCATGCCGTGCTGGCTCTTGAATGCAAGTCCGGCGCCTGCGGAAGCCAGGGTGCCCAGGGTTATGATCGATCCGACCACCAGCGGGGTCCAGAAGAACCCGCCCTTGTGTTCCCAGAATTCGCGTTTGACCAGCCACTTCATCGTGTTCATGCGTAGGTTCCTTTCATCTTGGCCACGAACAGGTCGGCAATGCCAACGTTGCGGGTTTCGCCCAATGCCGCGACCTGTGCCCGCGGCACGCCGTCGAACAACATCACCGACTTGCCGAACACCTGGCGCTCGTCGATCGGGTTCAGCGCTTTTGCGGCAGCGACATTCTCAGCCGGTACCATCACTTCCACGAAGCGCTCGCTGATTTCGTCCATCGTTGCCGACAAGGTGATACGACCTTCGCGGATGAACATCAGGTCGGTGAGGATATGTTCGATCTCTTCCACTTGGTGGGTGGTGACGATGATCGTTTTCTCTTCGTCGAAATAGTCTTCCAGCAGGTTCTGGTAGAACTGCTTGCGGTAGAGGATGTCGAGGCCCAGCGTCGGCTCATCCAACACCAGCAGCTTCGCGTCGATGGCCATCACCAGGGCCAGGTGCAATTGCACGATCATGCC
>JBBRXD010000294.1:0-3102 GCA_038248775.1 Lysobacterales bacterium
CACCGGCTGGATGTATCGCGTGCTGACCCGTATTGTTGAGAACCAGGCAACGATGGACGACCTGCACATGCTCTAGGCCGCTGCCGGCCAGATCGAGGGTCACACAATCTGTGCGTTCGGTGAAGCCGCCGCGTGGCCGGTGCAGGGCATGCTGCGCCACTACTGGAACGAGTTCGAGTACGCGATCGTCAACAAGCGTTTCCTGGTCGATGAGCCGACTGCTCAGCCAGTCGCGGGGCAGGCCGCATGAGCGCCGCACCGACCCCCGTCGCCATCGACGTGGTGAACATCGAGATCGATGGTGTTGCCCTGACGGCACCGAAGGGTTCGATGATCATCCATGCCTCCGACAAGGCAGGCATCTCGATCCCGCGCTTCTGTTACCACGAAAAACTGCCGATCGCCGCCAACTGCCGCATGTGCCTGGTGGACGTTGAAAAGATGCCCAAGCCCGCGCCGGCCTGCGCCACGCCGGTGATGGAAGGCATGAAGGTCTACACCCAGACACGGCGCGCGCTCGATGCACAGCGCAATGTGATGGAATTCCTGCTGATAAACCACCCGCTGGATTGCCCGATCTGCGACCAGGGCGGTGAGTGCGAACTCCAGGACGTGTCGGTTGGTTATGGCCGCTCGGTTTCGCGCTATGTTGATCGCAAGCGCGTCGTCGCCGACGAAGACCTCGGCCCACTGGTCGCCACCGACATGACCCGCTGCATCCAGTGCACACGTTGCGTCCGCTTCACCGCCGACATCGCCGGCACGTTTGAACTCGGCAGCATGAACCGCGGCGAAAACCTGCAGATCGGCACCTACGACGGCAAGCCGCTGACCACCGAGTTGTCCGGAAATGTGATCGACGTCTGCCCGGTCGGTGCGCTGACCAACAAGGTGTTCCGCTATCGCGCCCGCGCCTGGGAACTGGTAGCCCGGGACTCGTTCGGTTACCACGACGCGTTGGGCTCGAATATGCACCTGCACATCCATCGTGGCGAAGTCGTGCGCACGGTTCCGCGCGACAACGAAGCCATCAACGAGTGCTGGCTGTCGGATCGCGATCGTTACTCGCACGAGGGTCTGTACGCCGACGACCGCGTGACCCGTCCCTTGGTCCGCGATGGCGGGCAGTGGCGCGACGCGAGCTGGGAAGACGCGTTGCAGGCGGCATCGGGCCTCATCAGGGACACGGCAGCCGGCCAACTAGGGCTGCTGGTCAATCCGGCCACGTCCAATGAGGAAGGCGCCCTGCTCGCTGCCCTGTCCCGCGCGCTCGGCACCGGCAACATCGACCATCGCCTCAGCCAGCTCGACTTTGCCGACAGTGCCGTTGCAGAAGCTTTCCAGATGCCGTCGGCAGCCATGGAAAATGCCGCCGTGGTGCTGCTGGTCGGTTGCAATATCCGCCACGAATTGCCGCTGCTGCACCAGCGCCTGCTGAAGGCTGGCAAGCGTGGCGCGAAGATCTTCGCGATCAATCCCGTTGACTTCGACTTCGCGTTTTCGCTGGCGGGTCGCCGCATCGTCGCGCCATCGCGCCTCGTGGCCGCCTTCGCTGCCGTCGCGGCTTCGGCGGGCGCCCGCCTGCCGGAAGGGATTGAAGCACAGGCTGACATCGCGACGCAGGTAATGGCCGATGCCCTGAAGGCAGCTGGCGTCAACGCGGTGGTCGTGTTGGGTGAGCTCGCCGAAAACCACGCCCAGGCTTCGCATTTGCGCGCCGTGGCGCGCGCGCTGGTCCAGGCGACAGGTGCCAGCGTCAATCGCATTCCGCAAGGCGCAAACGCCGTCGGCCTGGCGAAACTGGGACTGGTGCCGGCGGGCGAGGGCAGGAATGCCGCGCAAATGCTAGCCGAACCCCTGCAGACCTACGTGCTTTACGGTATCGAGCCAGAACACGATTTCGCGCAGGCGGTAAAAGCCAAGCTCGCGCTTGCCGATGCTGCCGTAATTGCTTTTGCGGCCTTTGCATCCCCCGAACTGAAGCTGATGGCAGACGTGATCCTGCCGATTGGGCTGCTGCCGGAAATGGAAGCAACCCTGACCAGCCTGGATGGCTTCGAACAGACCAGCGTCGCCGGTGGAAAATTGCCTGGCCAGGCGCGCCCGGGTTGGCGAGTGCTGCGTGCCTTGGGCGAAACGCTGGCGGTGCCCGGCTTTGACTTCACCGACATCAACGGCTTGCGTGCCGGCGCGAACTACGTAGCCGACACCACGAACCAGCGTCTCGCGGCGCCTGCTTCGGCGCTTGGTGAAGGCCTCGAGCGCATCACCAGCACACCGATTTACCGAAGCGACGCCGTGCTGCGTCGCGCGACGGCGCTCAACGCCCATCCGCTGACAGTCGGTGCGCGAATCGTCCTGCATCCCGATGATGCTTTTGCGCTCGGACTCGCCGAGTGCGCGATTGCCAAGGTATCCGACGGCACCGGCACCGCAGCGCTGCCCGTGGCAATTTCCGTCCGCGTCGCCGCTGGCGCTGCCTGGATCGAGTCGGGATACGACGCAACGTCGCCCTTGTCGCCCAGTGCCGTACTCACCGTGACGGGGACCTGAGCGTGTTCGACTTCATGCGCGAATTCTTCATGCAGTTCGGCACGATCGGCTTGTTGATCTGGACGCTTATCAAGATCCTCGCAATCACCCTGCCGGTGATCGTTTCGGTGGCCTTCTACGTGCTGGCCGAACGCAAGGTCATCGGTTGGATGCATGTGCGCCACGGGCCGCAGTTCATCGGCCGTATCTTCGGCATTGGCTGGATCCAGGCCTTCGCCGACGTGTTCAAGATGCTGTTCAAGGAACTGATCGTTCCGACCAACGCCAGTCCGTTTCTCTACAAGCTTGCCCCGATCCTGGCGCTGGCCCCGGCGCTTGCCGCGTGGGCCGTGATCCCGTTCGACGACGCGGTGGTCCTGGCCGACGTCAATGCAGGATTGCTGGTGCTGCTCGCACTCACGTCCATGGGCGTGTACGGCATCATCCTGGCCGGCTGGGCGTCCAACTCCAAGTACGCCATCCTGGGCGCACTTCGTTCGGCCGCGCAGGTCATCAGTTACGAAATCGCCATGGGCTTTGCCCTGGTCGGCGTGCTGGTCGCAGCCGGTA
>JBBRXD010000295.1:0-3098 GCA_038248775.1 Lysobacterales bacterium
CAGACCTCCGGCCCGGTGATCGAGCGCGCCGGCGACCTGGCGGCCTTGCTGACCAACCTGCAGCCGCATGACGTGCTCTTCATCGACGAGATCCATCGCCTGTCGCCGGTGGTGGAGGAAGTGCTGTATCCGGCGATGGAAGATTTCCAGATCGACATCATGATTGGCGAAGGTCCGGCCGCGCGCTCGATCAAGCTCGACCTGCCGCCCTTTACCCTGATCGGCGCCACCACGCGCGCTGGCCTGCTGACCGGTCCTTTGCGCGACCGCTTCGGCATCGTGCAGCGCCTGCAGTTCTATTCGCCGGAAGAACTGACCCGCATCGTGCGCCGCTCGGCGTCCATCCTGGATATTGCCTGCGCGCCTGAAGGCGCTGGCGAAATCGCCACGCGCTCGCGCGGCACACCGCGCATCGCCAACCGACTGTTGCGCCGCGCTCGCGATTTTGCCCAGGTGCGCGCCGACGGTCATATTGACAAGACGGCGGCCGACGCGGCGATGAAGATGTTGCAGGTGGATGCGCAAGGCTTCGATGAAGTCGATCGCAACCTGTTGCGGATGATCATCCAGAACTTCGACGGTGGCCCGGTCGGCGTCGAATCGCTGGCCGCGGCGCTCAGCGAGGAACGCGGCACCCTGGAAGACGTGATCGAGCCCTACCTGATCCAGCAGGGCTACATCGTGCGCAGCGCCCGCGGGCGCATGGCCACCAGCAAGGCCTATACGCACCTGGGCCTGCAGCCGCCGCGCCGGAAACCCGGGTCAGAGAGCCTTTTCGCGGCACCGGACGATGAGGTCTGAATGACTTTGGCAGCGAAAGGGCACTCTGACCCGGGTTTACCTGCCGTGCCGTTCAGCTTTCCGATAAGGGTGTACTGGGAAGATACCGATGCCGGGGGTGTGGTTTACCACGCGCGATACCTGCACTTCCTGGAGCGCGGCCGCACTGAATGGGTCCGCGCGCTGGGTATCCACCAGCAATCGCTGCGCGATAGCGACGACCTGGTGCTGGCGGTGCGTGACATGAATATCGATTTCCTGAAACCAGCGCGACTGGATGATCTACTGCAGGTGACCGTAGTGCTTACGATGAGACGATCGGCCAGTTTTACCGTCGCGCAGGAACTCTTTCGCGACAATGAGTGTCTGCTGCGTGCGCAGATGCGCATTGCCTGCTTGCGTGCTTCCACTTTCAAGCCGCGTCCCTTGCCCAAGTGGATGCTGGCCGATCCCATTCCCGGAGAAACCACCCGATGATCGATGCCCTGATGATGCTGGCGGCCACCGCCGCTACCGCAGCGCCCCCGGAAGCCGTAGAGGCCGTGCAGGCCGTGGCGGTAGGCGGGGGAGGGCTCGACTATCTCGACCTGATCCTGCACGCGAGTTGGCCAGTGCTGGCGGTGATGATCCTGCTGCTGGTCGCCTCGGTGATGAGCTGGTTCGTGATCTTCCGCAAGACCAGCGTGTTCAACCGGGCCAATCGCGAGGCCGAGGAATTCGAAGGCCGGTTCTGGTCGGGCGCGGAATTGAATGCCCTGTATCGCACCTCGACCGAGCGCAATCGCATGGTGACCGGCCTGGAGGCCATTTTTGAAGCCGGCTTCCGCGAGTTCACCCGCTTGCGCCAGCAGCACCGCACCATTGATGCCCGCAGCCAGCTGGAAGGCGCGCAACGGGCCATGCGCGCCACCCTGGCACGCGAGATCGACCGCCTGGAACACAATCTCGAACTGCTCGCGAACGTGGGTTCCACCGCGCCCTACGTGGGCCTGGTCGGCACCGTGTTCGGCATCATGATTTCCTTCCATGGCCTGGCCAACAACAAGCAGGCGACCATCGCCACGGTGGCGCCGGGCATCTCCGAAGCGCTGATCGCCACGGCGATGGGGCTTTTTGCCGCCATTCCCGCCGTTTGGGCCTACAACCGCTTCGCGACGCGGGTCGAGCGCATGTCGGTGCGCTATGAAAGTTTCGCCGAGGAATTTTCCTCGATCCTGCAAAGGCAGTCGCACACGGATGAGCAAGGTTGACCCCATTCGCCGCCTGCGACCGTTGAGGAACCTGTCATGACCACCTCTGCCTTCTCCCGCCGTTTGCGCACCCGCAAGCTGAAAGCCGAAATCAACGTCGTGCCCTACATCGACGTGATGCTGGTGCTGCTGATCATTTTCATGATTACGGCGCCGCTGCTGAACCTGGGCGTGGACATTGACATGCCCGATTCCCAGGCGCGAGGCATCACCAGCCAGAAAGACCCGGTGATCATCAGCGTGGATTCGCTGGGCGGCTATGGGCTGAAGTTGCCCGACAGCAACCTGAAGAAAGTCAGCCTGGCCGACCTGGATGCAGAGATGCGTTCGTTGGTGGCGACCAATCCCAACATCGCGGTATTCGTGGCGGGCGACAAGAAGACCAGCTATCAGCAGGTGTATGACGTGATGACCTTGCTGCAGGCGGCTGGCGTGGAAAAAATGAGCCTGATGAGCAAGCCGCCCGAAGCACAGGCGCGCTGACCGCATGGAGTCGACGGCCGACCAGCTGCGTGCATTTGGATGGTCGGTGCTCTTCCACGCCGCCCTGGTCGGGCTGTTCTGGGTGGGCGCGCACTTCATGCTGACCGTGCCCGACGAGAAAGCGATAGGCGAGCCTATCGAGGCCACGCTGCAGGCGTCGAAAGCCGATCTGGCGCGGGTGAAGGCAGCTATCGAGGCGTCGGAAAAAGCGCCGGTCGAGCCCGAGCCCGTCGCGGCCAAGCCGCAGCCCCTTCCCGAACCCATTCCGCAGGTCAGCGACGTGCCGCTCCAGCCAGCGCCACAGGCGCCGCAAGACCAGCCCGATACCGTGGACCAGGAACGCATTGCGCGGGTTGCGGCCGAACAGGCCAGCCGGCTCGAGCGCGAGCAGGAGGAACGCATTCGCCAGGAGCAGGTAGACCTGACCCAGGACATCGACCGGCGGCAGGTGGCCGAACGGCGGCAGCGGCTGCGTGAACAGATTGAAGAGATCCAGCGCGAGCGCGAAGACGCCGCCAAGCGGACCCGGCGCGAGGAGCAGCGCTTGCAGCAACTGGCCGACCTGAAAGCTGCCAACGCGACGCC
>JBBRXD010000296.1:0-3084 GCA_038248775.1 Lysobacterales bacterium
CCGCTCTCCAACTGGACCGAAACCGATATCTGGACCTATGCGCTGTTGCGCAACATCGAGTTGGCGCCCCTGTATTTCGCTGCGCAACGGCAGGTGATCGAGCGCGGCGGAAATTTTCTTGTCGTCGATGATGAAAGCCGGATGCAATTCCTGCCGGGTGACGACATGCAGATGCGATCCGTGCGTTTTCGGACCCTGGGTTGCTGGCCGGTCACCGGAGCCATCGCATCGGAGGCCACCGGGCTTTTGCAGGTCGTCCGGGAAACGCTTTTTGCGTCCGTGTCTGAGCGACAAGGACGGGTCAGCGACGGTGAGGATGGGGGATCGCTCGAACAGAAAAAACGGGAAGGCTATTTCTAATGGCGCAAGCCAACGCCTTGCCCTACCAGGAAACACCCGCAGTACTTGCCACGATGCATGGCAAGGAGCGTGTCATCGTGCCTATACTGGAGCAGAGCCTAGGCTTGCGCGTCGCGGTTGCGGCGGGGCTCGACACGGACCGCTTCGGCACGTTCAGTGGCGAGATCGCGCGAACCGGCTCGCAACTGGAAGCGGCACGCGCGAAGATTTCCGCAGCCTTCGATGCCGACCCGATTGCCCGTGTCGGCGTGGCCAGCGAGGGCAGTTTCGGTCCGCATCCACTCATCCCCTTCGCGCCATTCGGGCTCGAGTTGGTCGTGCTGATCGACCGCGTTTCCGGACTCGAAGTGATCGGTCGGGACGGTAGCCCGGAAACAAATTTCCGCCATAAGGTCGTCTCGCACTGCGACGAGGCAATGGCGTTTGCCGAACGCTGCGGATTTCCCGGGCACGGAATGATTGTGATCGGCTGCATCGATGGCCAACCGGCACCGGCCTGCGCGCTGATCAAGGACATTACGGATGCTGCGGGGTTACAGGTCGCTGTCCGAAAGACGCTGGCAGCCTGCGGCTCTGCTTTCATCGAAACCGACATGCGAGCACATCGCAATCCGACCCGAATGGTGGCCATCGAGCGCGCCACGCGTGACCTGGCGCGCCGCTTCATTTCCCAGTGTCCGGCCTGCAATTTTCGCGGCTTCGACGTGACCGAACGTGTTGCCGGGCTGCCATGCGAATGGTGCGACGGCCCGACAAACGCGATCCGACACCACGTCTTGCAATGCCACGCGTGTGGCCACCGCGAAGAACGGCCTGCAACCACCAGCGAAACCGCCGATCCCGGGCAATGCGATTTCTGCAATCCGTAACGACAGCGGACGCCTGTGCAGCGCGACGGCCCTGTTCCATTCTGGCGATGAGCGGCCAGCAAGATCCGGATGTGGGGTGGCCACTGCCCCTTCCCAAATGAAGCTCGGATCTCCGGCGCAGCGCGGCGCGGATCGTACATGGCTTGCACATACAACGAGGCCAGCCCGACGACACCCTTCAATCGAGCGAACTGCGCCATCGCCTTGCGCTTCATCCGCTCGACACCGCGCAGGTCGGCGGTGAACTGCAGCATGTCGCCGTAGAAGTTGATGACGCCCACGCTGCCCGGCGCGAGCGCGAGCGATCGATGCGTGCGCTTGGACAAAGGCCTGCTCGCGGTCGCAGGTCTGCGACCACAGGTGCGTGCTGCCGGAGGTGCGGATCGGCTGCGCAGTAATGCGGATGGTGTTGCCGGACTTGCGCGCGATCACCCGCTTGCTACCCGGGGTGGATGGGTCGACCTTCACGCCTTCGGGCGTCAGGTCGATCACCCAGGTCAGTAACAGGACAACGGGAAATCCGAGCAGGGACATCAGTATGAATACGCGCAGCGCCCATGGCGACGCATCGAAGGCGGGAAACGCGATGGATACCGCCTGCACGGCCAGCCAGGCGACGACCAGGTAGGCGGCGCCGACCTTGAAGACTTTTCGACGTTTGAGTTCGGTGATCAATGACACGGATTGCCCAGGGTTTTCGAGTTGTCGCGGCCGAGGCCGCTCCCACAAATGGCCTGGCTGGCGGGCCGAGCCTTCCCCGCCCGTTCGTCTAGCCTACACTGGGTTGGGTTCGCGGATGGTTGGCCGGTGTGATCGAGGGATAACGTTGCAATCAGACTGAGGTTGAAAGACCAAAGGAGTGACCAGGCGTGCCAGGTTCCAGGCGCTACAAGGCCTTTATCAGCTACAGCCACGGCGATGAGCGCTGGGCGCGCTGGCTGCAGCGTGCGCTGGAAGCCTACCGGCTGCCGAAGAAACTGCGTGAACGCCACCCGCACCTTCCGGCCCGGCTATTTCCGATTTTCCGTGACCGTGACGAATTGGCTTCGGCCAACGATCTTTCAGAATCGATCCAGCAGGCCATCGCCGATTCCGATGCCTTGATCGTGATCTGCTCGCCGGCGGCGGCAGCGTCGCGTTGGGTGAGTGGGGAGATCCGCCATTTCCAGTCAACTGGCGACCCGGACAAGGTCTTCTGCCTGCTGGTTGCCGGCCAGCCAGACTCGGGTGCGAGCGACTGCGCCTTCCCGAGGGCGCTGCTTGAACATGTTGACGGCACACCCGGAAACGAACCGCTGGCGGCGGATGTGCGCAAGGGCGGAGATGGCAAGCGCAACGCCATGCTCAAGATCGCCGCCGGCCTGCTTGGCGTCGGCGTGGACGAACTTCGCCGCCGCGACGCGCAACGCCAAGCCCAGCTGTGGTCGACGGTGGCCGCGGGTTCGCTGCTGATCACTGCGCTGACCATCGGCTTGGCCATTGCCGCGGTAATCGCCCGACGCGAATCGGAAGTGCGCCGCCACCAGGCCGAGACCCTGATCGGTTTCATGCTGGGCGACTTGCGCGGCAAGCTCGAGCCGATCGGCAAGCTGGATCTGCTCGATTCGATCGGCGACCAGGCAATGATCTACTTCGAAACCAGGGACAACAAAGGTACGCCGCAGGAGATGCTCGACCGCGCCAAGGCGTTGCGCCAGATCGGTGACGTACGCTTCAACCAGGGGCGGCTGGAACCGGCGCTGCAGGCGTTCAGGCAATCGCTTGCGCAATCGCGGACGCTGCATGAGGCGGAGCCGGACAACAACGACTATCTGTACGAATTGGGCCAAGCCGAGTTCTGGGTCGGCTACGTGGC
>JBBRXD010000297.1:0-3076 GCA_038248775.1 Lysobacterales bacterium
ACGGGAGCGCGCCCGGCGCCCCGTGTAGAATTGGCGTCTTGAACGGAGCTTGACCCGATGTCCGACCAGACCCTGCTGGCACTGTCCCCGCTCGATGGCCGCTATGCCGGCAAAGTCGCTGCGCTGCGCCCCATCTTTTCCGAGTTCGGCCTGATCAAGGCGCGGGTTCGGGTCGAGGTGGAGTGGCTGCTGGCACTCGCCGATGAACCGGGCATTGTGGAACTGGACCCGCTGCCCGCCACCGCCGTGGCCCGGCTTCGCGCGCTGGCCGACGGCTTCAGCACCGACGATGCCGCGCGGGTAAAGGACATCGAGCGCACGACCAACCATGACGTGAAGGCGGTCGAGTACTTCATCAAGGAAAAGCTCAAGGACGACGAGTCGCTGGCTGCCGCCCTGGAATTCGTGCACGTCGCCTGCACGTCCGAAGACATCAATAACCTGAGCTATTCACTGATGCTGCGCCAGGCGCGTGATGAGGTGCTGCTGCCGGCACTGGACGCGCTGTCGGGCACGCTGCGCGACATGGCCCATGCCCACGCGGCCTTGCCGATGCTGTCGCGCACCCACGGCCAGACCGCGTCGCCGACCACGGTGGGCAAGGAACTGGCCAACGTCGTTGCGCGCCTGCAACGGCAGCGCAGGCAACTGGCGGCCGTGGAAATGCCGGGCAAGATCAACGGTGCAGTCGGAAACTACAACGCCCACGCCGTCGCCTACCCGGACGTGGACTGGCCGGCCTTCGCGCAGCGCTTCGTGCAATCGCTGGGCCTGGACTTCAACGCCTATACCACCCAGATCGAGCCGCACGACGGCATTGCTGAACTGTGCGATGTGCAGCGGCGCATCAACATCATCGCCATCGACCTGTGCCGCGATATCTGGGGCTATATCTCGCTGGGTTATTTCAAGCAGTCGGTGAAGGCCGGCGAAGTCGGCTCCTCGACCATGCCGCACAAGGTCAACCCGATCGACTTCGAAAATGCCGAGGGCAACTTCGGCATCGGCAACAGCCTGCTCGGGCATTTTTCCGAGAAGCTGCCGATCAGCCGCTGGCAACGCGACCTGACCGATTCGACAGTGCTTCGCGCATTGGGCACGGCCTTCGGCCACTCGCTGATCGGCTTCGATTCGCTGGCACGCGGGCTGGGCAAGCTCAGTGTCAATCCCCAGCGACTCGCCGCCGACCTCGATGCCGCGTGGGAAGTGCTGGCCGAACCGGTGCAGACCGTGATGCGTCGCCATGGCCTGCCCAACCCGTACGAACAATTGAAGGCGCTGACCCGCGGCCATGGCATCGACCAGGCGGCCTTGCGCGAGTTCGTCGCCTTGCTCGACCTGCCGGCCGATGCAAAAAAGCGCCTGACTGAGTTGACGCCCGCAACCTACGTCGGCCTCGCCGAAGCCCTGGCACGCGAGATCTGAGCATGCCGGTCACCGAGGTCCGCGCCACTGCCGAAGACTTCCTGGGCATGCCCGTGTCGCGCTTCCTGCGCGAGTTCTGGCAGAAGCAAGCCCTGCTCATCCGCCAGGCGTTTCCCGGCTACAAGGCGCCATTGAGTCCGGAAGACTTGGCCGGCCTGGCCTGCGAAGAGGCGGCCCTTTCCCGCCTGGTAACTTACAAGCGCAAGCAAGACCAATGGCAACTCCGCACCGGCCCCTTTGCGGAAAGCGAGTTCCCGAAACTTGGAAAAAAAGACTGGACCTTGCTGGTGCAGGACATGGACAAGTGGGACAGCGACGTGCGCGCCCTGCTCGACCGCTTCCGCTTCCTGCCCGCCTGGCGCGTGGACGACATCATGATCAGCTTCGCCACGCCGGGCGGCTCGGTCGGCCCGCACGTGGACCAGTACGATGTCTTCCTGCTGCAGGCGCAAGGCCATCGCCGCTGGCAGGTGGATGCCGCGCCGGACGCGCCGCGCGCCTTCCGCGCCGACGCCGAGCTCAAGCTGCTGGAGAAATTCACCGCCTCGGACGAATGGGTGCTGGCGCCGGGCGACATGCTTTATCTGCCGCCGGGCCTGCCCCACCACGGCGAGGCCATCGATGCCTGCATGACGTTTTCGATTGGCATGCGCGCACCTTCGCAAGCCGAGCTGATCGTGGACCTGGCCGAAGAACTGGCCGCGCGCCTGCCCGAAGAATCGCGCTACGCAGACCCTGACCTGACCGAACCGAACGACCCGTTTGAAATCGACGAGGCCGCCCTGGCTCGCGTTGACCAGGCCATCTCCGCACTGCAGTCGCTGGGCGCGGCCGAAAAGCGCGAGTGGTTCGGCCGCTTCATCACCCGTTACCGCGCTGCCGGCGAAGTGAGCGCCGGGCCCCGCGTGCCCAGCCTTGCCAGCGTTGAAACCTCGCTGGCCAAGGGCGGACTGCTGCTGCGCCATCCGTTCTCGCGTGCGGCTTGGGTCGCCGATGGCCCGACCCGATCGGGTAATGCGTTGTTGTTCGTCAGCGGCGAGTCGTTTGCGATGGATCGCCGTTCGGCGCATGTGCTTGCTTCCTACGAGGCGCTCGACGATGCCGCGCTGGCCAAGCTCGACGCGGCCGGGCGCAGCGCGCTGGGCGAACTGCTGCAACGTGGCCACTATCACTTGAAGCGCGCTCCCAGGACCCGTGAATGAACTCCCTTCCTGAATTCGATTTCCGTGTGGAACCGGCTGACTATGTCGTCGATTTCAAGGACCTGCGCAGCATTCGCGAGCCGGTCTTCGTAGTTGAACAGGCCGTGCCGCTGGAAGAGGAATGGGACGAACTCGATCCCAAATGCCAGCACGTGATTGCCCGCGATTCCGCACACAATCCGATCGGCACGGGCCGGCTGACCCCTGAACACAAGATCGGCCGGATGGCCGTGCTGCGCGAATGGCGCGGCAAGGGCGTAGGCGAAGCGTTGCTGGTAGCGCTGATCGACCAGGCCCGGGCGCAAGGCCTGCGCGAGGTCAGCCTGAACGCGCAGGTCGGCGCGCTGGGTTTCTACGAGAAGTTTGGCTTCCAGCCCTACGGGGAGCGTTTCGAGGAAGCCGGCATCGAGCATCTGGCGATGAAACTGTTGCTAGATCTGCCGGTGGTC
>JBBRXD010000298.1:0-3070 GCA_038248775.1 Lysobacterales bacterium
CGCCTGGCAGTCGGCCGGGCCGATGGTGGCCACGATCACTTCGGTGGCCAGGCCCTTGTCGCGCAGGCGCAGCGCTTCTTCCAATGCGATGTCGTCAAAAGGATTGGCGGACAGCTTGACGCCCTCGGTTACCACGCCCGACCCGTCGGGGCGGACCTGGATGCGGACGTTGTAATCCACCACACGCTTGTAGGCGACCAGAATCTTCATTGTTTGGATTTCCTGCGGAGGGGGCCATCGGCCCCGAGGGACGCACCATTTTACAGGGAACTGGTCAGTTGTAGCCGTCGGGATTGGCCTGCTGCCAACGCCAGGCGTCCTGGCACATGCGGTCGAGGTCGAACTGGCTCTTCCAGCCCATCAGTTCGCGTGCGCGAGTCGGGTCGGCATAGCAAGCCGCGACATCCCCGGCCCGTCGCGGCGCGAACTCGAAGGCAATGGCCCGGCCGCTGGCCTTTTCGAAGGCCTTCACGACTTCCAGCACGCTGTAGCCCCGGCCGGTTCCGAGGTTGACGGTCAGGTTGCCGCCGGTGCGCCGAAGGGTATCGATCGCGTCAACATGCGCCCGCGCCAGGTCCATCACGTGGATATAGTCGCGCACCCCGGTGCCGTCCGGCGTCGGGTAGTCATTGCCGTAGATGGCAAGTTTCGCTTGCCTGCCAACCGCCACCTGGCACACATAAGGCATCAGGTTGTTGGGCGTTCCGGTGGGGTCCTCCCCGATCAGTCCCGACGGATGGGCCCCGACCGGATTGAAGTAACGCAGGGTGGCGACCCTCAATGCCGGATCTGCCCGGCAGATATCGGCCAGCAAGTCTTCGGTCACCAGTTTGGTGCGCGCGTAAGGATTGGTCGCGCTTCGCGGCGCGGTTTCGTCTACCGGGCATCGCGCGGGATCGCCATATACCGTCGCCGAGGAGCTGAATACCAGTGATTTCACGCCCGCCGACTGCATGGCTTTCAACAGCAGCAACGTGCCGCCTATGTTGTTGTCAAAATATTCGAGCGCATCCGCGTTGCTTTCGCCTACCGACTTCAGCGCGCCAAAATGCAGCACGACCCCCGGGCGAAATTCTTCCAGCAGTTTTGATACCGCTGCGCAATCGCGGACATCGGCCTGGACGAAATGCGGGCGGACGCCGGAAATCTGTTGCAGCCGATCGAGCACGCGCAAGGAACTGTTGCCGAGGTTGTCGAGGATGGCTACCTCGAATCCGCGAGCCATCAGTTCCACGCAGGTATGGGAGCCAATGAATCCGGTCCCCCCGGTGACCACGGCTCTCACCGGAGTAATCCCTTGAACTTCCGCACGCTGTCGCTAACCGGTGGCGCGGCAGTGACGCGGCGCAGGAGCGCAGCGGCGAACCGTTCCGCCGAACCCTCGGCGAAGGCGAAGAACAGCGACGGTTCGGTCAGTTCCAGTTCCAACAGGCAGGGCGAGCCGTCCGGGGCGCGGATCAGGTCCACCCGGGCGTAAGCGAGCGGTGCTTCGGGCAAGGCGGCGAGGATGGTATTGGCCAAGGCCAGTTCGTCAGCGCCCGGGGTACGCGCCGTGATTTTTTCCGGTGCGAACAGGGCGCGCGTGGGTCCTTCATCCTTTTGCAGCAGCGGACCCTTGCGAATTGCGTGGCTGAACACGCCGTCGAAGAACATCAGCGCCGTTTCGCCGTCGCTATCAACGGACGGCAGGTAGGGCTGCATCAATACGCTGCGCTTGGCGTCGAGCAGTCGCGCAATGTGCCGCGTTGCCTCGGCGACCTGGTTGCGGGCATAACGCTGCGCGTCGCGCGAGCCCGCGCCAACCGCTGGCTTCAACACGAAGTCCGCGGCATCTTGATGGGCGTCCAGGAAGGTCAGCAACGCCGCACCGGCATCTTCGCCAGGCTCGGCGAAGGCGCTGGGCACCACGGCCAGGCCCGCGGCAGCGAGCTGCGCGAGGTAGTGCTTGTCGGTATTGGCGCGCACCACCGACAGTGGGTTGATCAGCGTGGTTTGCTTGCTGGTTTGTTCGGCCCAGTCGAGGAATTCCGGCAGGCGGTCGGTGTAGTCCCACGGCGATCGCAACAAGGCGGCATCGAAACGTTGCCAAGAAACACTGGCGTCATCCCAAGCCAGGATCGGCGCGTCGATACCCAGGGCCTGCAGCGCCTTTTGCAGGGGCGCGAGGTCCTCGTCCAGTGAATAGGCGGCGATGGCCGTTACCAAGGCTATTTTCATGCCCGGATTCTGGCATGACTCAGGCAGCTCGGGACAGGCCCAGCGCCGGTCCACCATCCAGCGGCGCCTCGCCAAACCAGTGCAGTTCCTTCGCCAGTGCCGCGACCTCGCCCAGTATCAGCAGGGCGGGGGAAACCACGGCCTCGGCCAGTGCCCGTTCCGGCATCTCATCAAGACGTCCGGTGATGACCCGCTGTTCCGGGCGCGAGCCATTCTCGATCAGCGCAAACGGCGTGGACGGGTCGCGGCCATGCACCAGCAATTGCGCGCGCAAGGTTTTCAGTTCGGACACGCCCATGTACACCGCAAGGGTCTGCCCGTCGCGCGACAGTGCCTGCCAATCGACGGACTGCCATGATTGCTTGCGCTGCGCTGTCATCAGGCGCACCGATTGTGCGAGTTCGCGATGGGTCAACGGGATGCCCGCGTACGCGGCGCATGCCAGTGCGGCGGTGATGCCGGGCACCACCTCATATCCGATGCCATGCGCGCGCAGGAATTGCAGTTCCTCGCCGCCGCGGCCAAAGATGAAAGGATCGCCGCCCTTCAATCGCACGACGCGACGACCGGCGCGGGCGTGTTCGAGCATCAAGGCATGGATCTCATCCTGCGGCGTGGAGCGACCACGCGGACGCTTTCCCACGTCGATGCGCTGCGCGTCGCGTCGCGCCAGTTGCAGCACGGCGTCGCTGGCGAGGTGGTCGTGCAGAATCACGTCGGCCTGGTTCAGCACGCGCAGGGCGCGCAGGGTCAGCAAGCCCGGGTCGCCGGGACCGGCGCCAACCAATGCGACGCGACCGAGGCCTTTGCGCAAGGGCAGCTTGTCGAGGGCTGTTTCGAGTTCAAGTGCGGC
>JBBRXD010000299.1:0-3069 GCA_038248775.1 Lysobacterales bacterium
AGGGTTCCCCAACTCGCCGACGGTTCATCCACCGACAGGCCGAGGAAGCCCAGGAAACTTTCGACCAGGATGGCTTGCGGCAGGATCAGGCCGAGGTAGACCAGCGCCAGCGGCAATAGATTAGGCAGCAAGTGCCAGCGCAGTTGCTGGCCGAAGCTGGCACCTGCGGCGCGGGAGGCGAGCACGAATGGCGCTTCGCGCAGCCGACCCGCCTCGGCGCGCATCACCCGCGCCAGGTCTATCCACACATAGCCGCCGATCGCGGCGAGCAACAGGAACAGGGACCGGCCAAACAGGCTCAGAAGCAAAATCACGATCAACAGGAAAGGTAGCGCCGACAACACGTCCAGCGCCCGCACCATGGCCCGCTCGGCGTTACCGCCAGCCAGCCCTGCGATGGCGCCGTAACCCAGCCCGATGACCAGCGCGACGACGCTGGCCAGAACGCCGATGCCCAGCGAAAGCCGGCCGCCGGCCAGGGTGCGCGCCAGTACATCTCGTCCGATGGCATCGGTGCCGAACCAGTGGCCCGACTGCAGGGAAGGTGCCGCCGACAGCCAGTTCCAATCGGGTCGATGCGGGTCGAAGCCCAGCAGCCACGGGCCGACGATGCAGGCCAGCGCAAGCACGCCCAGCAATAACAGGCAGGCGCGGGCAGCGCGCGGCAGCGGGCGAAAGAAGACCATGGCGACATCGTAGCGCGACCGCGGCGTTATCATTGGCGCCAGTACAGGAGTTGACGATGGCCTTTCCACACACCCGTCCGCGCCGCATGCGCCGCGATGATTTTTCCCGCCGCCTGATGCGCGAAAACCGCCTGGGCAGCGACGACCTGATTCTTCCCGTGTTCATCCACGAACTGAACGGCCGCGCGCCGGTCGCGTCGATGCCGGGCGTGGATCGCCTGTCCATCGACGATCTGTTACGGGTTGCCGAACAGGCAGTAGCCTTGCAGATTCCGGCGCTGACCCTGTTCCCGGTGACTGCGCCGGAAGCCAAGTCGCTCGATGGCGCTGCCGCCTGGGCCAGCGACGGCCTCGCGCAGCGGGCGATCCGTGCGTTGAAGCAGAACTTCCCGGACCTGGGCGTGATCACCGACGTGGCGCTCGATCCGTACACCACGCATGGCCAGGATGGCTTGATCGACGCCAGCGGCTACGTGCTGAACGATGACACCAATGCCGCGCTGGTGCGCCAGGCGGTCTCGCATGCCGAAGCCGGCGCCGACATCGTTGCGCCCAGTGACATGATGGACGGACGCATCGCAGCGATTCGTGCCGCGCTCGAAGCTGGCGGCCATGTGCACACGCGCATCCTGGCTTATTCGGCGAAGTACGCGTCCAGTTTCTATGGCCCGTTCCGCGATGCGGTCGGTTCGGCCGGAAACCTGGGCAAGGGCAACAAATACACCTACCAGATGGACCCGGCCAATGCCGAAGAGGCCCTGCGCGAAGTGGCGCTGGACCTTGAGGAAGGCGCCGACATGGTGATGATCAAGCCCGGCCTGCCCTACCTCGATATCGTGCGCCGGGTGAAGGATCGTTTTGGCGCGCCGACGTTCGTCTACCAGGTAAGTGGCGAGTACGCGATGCTGAAGGCGGCTGCCGGCAATGGCTGGCTGGACGAACGCGCCTGCGCGCTGGAAGCGCTGACCTCGATCAAGCGGGCCGGTGCCGATGGCATCCTGACTTATTTCGCACTCGACGCCGCGCGCTGGCTTCGCGAGTCGCACTGAGTTCCGACCCACCTACAAGGAAGCAGACCATGAGTCAGGAACAATCACGCTACGCAGTATTCGGCCATCCGGTCGCCCATTCGTTGTCGCCGCGCATCCATGCCGCGTTCGCGCAGCAGGTGGGAATGTCGCTGCGCTACGACGCCATCGATGTCGAGCCTGGCAGCCTGCAGGCGACGCTGGAGTCCTTCGCCACCGACGGCGGCCGCGGCGCGAACCTGACGCTGCCGCACAAGCAGGCGGCGCTGGCGTTGTGCGCGGCGCTGAGCGACCGCGCCCGTAGCGCTGGCGCGGTGAACACGCTGGTGCGGCGCGATGGCGGCTGGTTCGGCGACAACACCGATGGCATCGGCCTGGTGCGCGACCTGACCGAGCGCAATGCGCTTGACCTGCGTGGCCGACGTACCTTGCTGCTGGGCGCGGGCGGCGCCGCGCATGGTGTTGCTCCGGCCTTGCTCGAGGCCGGCATCAGCGACCTGTTCATCGTCAACCGCCATCCGGAAAAAGCCGATGCCCTGGCCGATGTGCTCGGCCAGCCCGGCCGCGTGCATTCGCGTTACTGGAAGGACCTGGCCACGCTAGGCGCGTTCGATTTCATCATCAACGCGACATCCGCCGGACGCGGACCCGAGGCGATGGAGCTTCCGTTCGGCATTGCCGCGGGCCGCACCCTGGCGGTAGACCTGAGTTACGGCGAGGCAGCGATCGGATTCCTGGCCTGGGCTCGCAGCGCCAATTGTGCGCAGGCGATCAACGGCCTTGGCATGCTGGTGGAGCAGGCTGCCGCCAGTTTCGAAATCTGGCACGGACAGCGTCCCGATACGCAGCCGGTGTATGAGCAACTGCGCGCACTGGACGTGGTGCTCAGTACCGGCGACTGACGGGGCATCAGACCAGCCACGCCCAGGGTCAGAGGTATTTATCCTTCAGCCGCACGTAGTGCTGGGCGGAATAATAAAGCTGCTCGATTTCCTGCTCGCCCAGCTTGCGCACGCAACGCGCCGGATTGCCCAGCCACAACTCGCCGCTGCCGACGGTCTTGCCGGGCGGGATCAGCGCGCCTGCGCCGACGAAGCCATTCTTCCTGACGATGGCGCCGTCCAGGATGGTGCTGCCCATTCCAATCAGGCAGGCGTCTTCGATCACGCAGGCATGCACGATGGCGCCATGGCCAATGGTCACGTCCTCGCCGATCACCGTGGCCAGTCCGCCGGGAATCCCATACGGGCCATCATGGGTGACATGGATGACGCTGCCGTCCTGGATATTGCTACGCGCGCCGATGCGGATGAAATTCACATCGCCGCGGATGACCGTGCCCGGCCAGATCGATA
>JBBRXD010000300.1:0-3066 GCA_038248775.1 Lysobacterales bacterium
GCCAGCAGCATTTCGCGCAGGTCTACCGGCGGTGGAACCCGGACCGTGGCGCGTTCAGGCACGAAGGCAGTCGCCGCGGTGGTGTCGCGGTCGAGGCGGTCGAGCTCGTCGATGTCTTCGGCGGCCTTCTTGAAGCGTTCGTACTCCTGCAGGCGTCGCACCAGTTCCGCGCGCGGGTCGCCTTCAATCCCTTGCTCGAGTTCGGCGCGCGGCAGCAGCATGCGCGACTTGATCTCGGCCAGGATTGCGGCCATCACCAGGTATTCGGCGGCCAATTCGAAGCGCAGGTCCTGCAGCACGTCAATGTAATCGACGTATTGCCGGGTAATCTCGGCGACCGGGATGTCGAGGATGTCGAGGTTTTGCCGGCGGATCAGGTACAGCAGCAGGTCCAGCGGACCCTCGAACGCTTCCAGGATGACTTCCAGTGCATCCGGCGGGATGTACAGATCCTGCGGCATCTGCAGGACCGGCTGGCCCTTGAACACCGCCAGCGGCATTTCCTGTTGCTGCGGCCGTTCCGGCGCGCGCACGGCGTTGCCTTCCTTGCGGGGCAGTTGCGGAAATGCAGTATCGGGCGCGCCTTGCGCGAGGGGTTCGGTCATCAGAATGGGTCAGTGAGCGGTGTCGTGGAAACAGTGTTGCTGATGAAGGGCTCTCGGGTGAGAGTTGGGAACTGGCGCTTACACCGTGACCGGGTGGAAGCCCTGACGCAGGACGACGGGTTCGTCGCCCGTGCAATCCACAACGCTGGTCGGCCCCGGTTCGCAATCCTCTGCGTCCAACATGACATCGGCCCAGCGCAAACACCGTTCTGCTACCGATTCGGCCTCGTGGCTGACGAGTTCATCCTCGTCAGGAAACACCAGGCTGGTGGAAAGCAGCGGTTCCCCCATCGCCTCCAGTAAGGCCTTTGCAACCACGTGGTCGGGCAGGCGAATACCGATATCGCGGCGCTTGCTGCGACCGCTGTTTTTAATGCGCTTGGGCAATTCCGCGGAGGCCGGAAGGATGAATGTGCATGGACCCGGGGTCAGCGATCGCATAAGCCGAAAGGCTGGATCGTCGAGCCGGGCCAGGCGGCCGGCCTCACTCAATTGCCGACAGAGTAAGGTGAAAGGGTGCTTCGTGTCCAGTTGCCGAAGCCGCTGCACGCGCTCTTCCGCTTCCTTTCCGTTCAGCGCCCAGACCAGCGCGTAACCCGCGTCAGTGGGGCACAGGCCCAGGCCGCCGTCCTTCAGGACCTCGGCGGTCTTCAGGATCAGGCGCTCCTGCGGCGTCACTGGGTGGAGGTGATGGCGGACGGTCATGCGGCTATCATGCAAGCTGACGGTGCAAAGGCATAGCCATGTGGTATTCGATCATCGGAAATGATGCCAAGGGATCCGGGCCGGCGCGACTCGCGGCCAGGCCGCAACACCTGGCCCGCCTGGAAGCATTGCGCGACGCAGGTCGCCTGAAAATCGCCGGCCCGTTTCCCGCGATCGATTCGCCTGACCCCGGTCCCGCCGGGTTTACCGGCAGCCTGATCGTGGCTCAATTCGACTCGCTGGCCGATGCGCGTGCCTGGGCGGACGCCGATCCCTATCTTGCCACCGGGGTTTACGCGAGCGTTGATGTGCGTCCCTTCAAGTTGGTCCTGCCATGAGCAATGCGGCACGGATCGAGTACATGCGCGCCGCGTTACAAGCGTTGCAACCCTCGCATCTGGAAATCACCGACGAAAGCCACAAGCACGCCGGCCATGAAGGCGCGCGCGACGGGCGTGGCCATTTTTCGCTGGATATCGTCAGCGAAGCCTTCGCCGGCCTGGCCCCGCTGGCCCGCCACCGGCGTGTTTACCAGGCCATGGGCGACATGATGCAGACCGATATCCACGCGTTGTCGATCAGGGCCCGGACGCCTGCGGAAGCCCGATAGGGCATAATACGGGCCCGAAAGTCGGCGCAATCTGCGCGCCGGCAACCCAAGAAAATCCCATATGACCCAGAAAATTGCGGTGATCCGCGGCGACGGCATTGGTCCCGAGATCATGGACGCCGCCCTGCACGTGCTGGACGGCCTGAACCTCGGTCTCGAGTACGACTTCGTCGACGCCGGCCTGTCGGCGTACGAGAAATGCGGTGAGCTGCTACCCGCCGCGACCATGGACGCGATCACGAAGCACCGCATCGCACTCAAGAGCCCGCTGACCACGCCGGTGGGCGAGGGCTTTTCGTCCATCAATGTTGAATTGCGCAAGCGCTTTGACCTCTATGCCAATGTCCGCCCGGCAGTCTCGTTCCCGAATACCAAGTCGCGCTACGAGAACATTGACCTGATCACCGTGCGCGAGAACACCGAAGGCGCCTACATCGGCGAGGGCCAGAATGTCAGCGCCGATGGCGAGACCGCGACCCTGACCCAGCGCGTCACCCGCACCGGTTCCGAGCGCATCGTCCGTTACGCCTTCGACCTGGCCCGACGCGTCGGCCGCAAGAAAGTGACGGTCGTGCACAAGGCCAACATCCTCAAATCCACCTCGGGCCTGTTCCTGAAGGTCGCGCGCGAAGTGGCTGCGCAGTATCCCGACATCCAGTGCAACGAGATGATCGTGGACAACACCTGCATGCAGCTGGTGATGCGTCCAGAACAGTTCGACGTGATCGTCACCACCAACCTGTTCGGTGACATCATTTCCGATCTGTGCGCCGGCCTCGTCGGCGGCCTGGGCCTTGCGCCGGGCGCGAACATCGGCACGACCGCAGCCATCTTCGAAGCCGTGCACGGTTCGGCGCCGGACATCGCCGGCAAGGGCATCGCCAATCCGGTGGCGCTGCTACTGGGCGCCGCGCAGATGCTTGATCACATGGGCAAGCTGGACGAAGCCCGTCGCCTGCGTGCGGCCATCGTCACCACCATGCGCGACCGCGACCACCTGACGCCCGACCTCGGCGGCACCGGCACCACGATGTCCTTCGCCAACGCCATCGCCGCGCACATCGCCGCGTAAGAAATTTGTGGGAGCGGGCGTGGGCGCGCGGGTGATTTTTTAAGTGGGCCAACCGGCCCCAGCCCCACCCCCCC
>JBBRXD010000301.1:0-3032 GCA_038248775.1 Lysobacterales bacterium
CCTCTGTGGGAGCGGCCTGGCCCGGTATAGATCTTTCAATTTTGGAATTGGGGCCCAGGGCCGCTCCCACAGAGGCAGCTCCGGCAATTCAGGGGGTGCGGACTTTTATGTGGAGCTCGGCCAGTTGCTTGTCCGGCACCGGTGACGGCGCCGAGGTCAGCAGGCATTGCGCCGATGCCGTCTTCGGGAATGCGATCACGTCGCGAATCGAATCGGTGCCAGCCATCAGCGCGGCAATGCGGTCGATGCCGAAGGCGATGCCACCGTGCGGCGGCGCGCCATAGCGCAGGGCCTCCAGCAGGAAGCCAAACTTGGCCTGCGCTTCGTCGCGACTGATGCCGAGCAGGTCGAACACCGTGCTCTGCATGTCGGAACGATGGATACGCACCGAGCCGCCGCCAATTTCGTTGCCGTTCAACACCATGTCATAGCCGCGACTCACCGCGGTGCGCGCGTTCGCGGAAAGATCCGCCACGTCATCCACCTTTGGCGCGGTGAATGGGTGGTGCAGCGCGACGAAGCGATGCTGCTCGTCGTCATATTCGAACATCGGAAAGTCGGTGACCCACAACGGCGCCCAACCGGTCGCAACCAGCCCGGCATCCTTGGCCACCTTCAAGCGCAGTGCGCCCATGAAGTCGCTGACCGATTTCCACGGGCCGGCGCCGAAAAACAGCAAGTCACCCGTCTGCGCATCGGTGGCCTTCAGCAAAGCCCGCAGCGTCGCGTCGTCGAGGAACTTCGCGATCGGCGAGTTGACGCCTTCGCGACCCTTGCCCAGGTCCTCAACTTTCAGCCAGGCCAGGCCCTTCGCACCGTACTTCGCGGCATGCGCGGCGTTATCGTCAATCTGCTTGCGGCTGAGCGTCGCCCCGCCGGGCAGTCGCAGCGCGGCCACGCGGCCGTCAGCATGGTTCGCCCAATCAGTGAACACCTTGAACTCGCAACCCTTCACCAGCTCGGCTACATCCACCAGTTCCAGCGCGATGCGCAGGTCGGGCTTGTCTGAACCAAAGCGACGCATCGCCTCGGCATAAGTCAGGCGCGGAAACGGATTGGCCAGTTCAGCACCCTGCACTTCCTTGAACACATCGCGGATCAGCGTTTCGACATAGTCCTGGATATCGCGCTCGGTGACGAAGGCAAATTCCATGTCGAGCTGGGTGAATTCGGGCTGGCGATCGGCGCGCAGGTCTTCGTCGCGGAAGCAACGCGCAATCTGGTAGTAGCGATCCATGCCGGCCATCATCAGCAACTGCTTGAACAACTGCGGCGACTGCGGCAAGGCGAAAAACTGCCCGTCATGCACGCGCGATGGCACCAGGTAGTCGCGCGCGCCTTCCGGCGTGGCCTTGGTCAGGATCGGCGTTTCGATATCCTGGAAGCCGGCCGCATCCAGGTGGCGACGCAGGGCCTGCACCAGTGCGATGCGCTTGCGCATGTTTTTTTGCATGGCCGGGCTGCGCAGGTCGAGGTAGCGATACTTCAGGCGTACGTCTTCGCCCGGGTTCTCGTGCGAATAGAACGGCAGCTTGTCGGCGCGATTCAATATCTCGATATTCTCTGCAATCACTTCCACCTTGCCGGTGGCGATCTTGTCGTTGACGCTGTGCCTCGCGCGCACCTTACCAGTCACCCGCAGGCAGTACTCGTAGCCGACATCAGCGGCGACGGCAAACACGCCAGAGCTATCGGGATTGGCCACTACCTGCACGATGCCTTCGTGGTCGCGCAGGTCGATGAAGCACACGCCGCCCAGGTTGCGGGCGACATCGGCCCAGCCGCACAAGGTCACCGTCTCACCAACAAGGGCTTCAGTCACAAGTCCGCAAAAATGGGTCCGCATGGGGGTCTCCGGGCCGTTTGGGCCAAATCAGCCTTCTATTTTGCCAGAAACCGGCCCGGCATTAGGCATCCATACACCTGGGTGACGGCCCGTTCAACGAAGTTCTGACCAGTTGGCCACGGTACAGGATGGCGAACCTACGCTGTCTCACGCATGCCCAACACTGTGAAAAGGAGTTCCACCATGTCGAAGTTCTTGCTTGCCAGTCTTCTGGCGATTGGCACCCTGCTTGGGGCCAGCCAGGTAGAGGCTCAAACAAACTACCGCTACCAGATCGCGCAGATCGAAAGCGAATTTGCCCGGATCAACAATGGTCGCGCCATTTCGGATGCCCAACTCGAGTTCTACCTCGACCGTTCCAATGCCGGCTGGAACATGAGCCAGATCAGCCGTGACATGACCCTGTCGCGCCAGGCCTACGCCAACCGCGAATGGCGCCCAGCCAGGGGCTGGATTGCTCGTGAAGTAATCTGTTCCAGCAACGACAATCGCTACCGTGAATGCGCCGTACCCTTCCGCGGCACCGCCGTCATCACCCAGCAGATTTCGGAGTCGGCTTGTGTTGAAGGCCGCAGTTGGGGCAACAAGCCCGGCGCTGTGTGGGTTCGCAATGGCTGCCGCGCCCGCTTCGGCATCGTGCGTACCGGCCAGAACAATCCGGGCCCGGGCAACAACCGCATGATCGTTTGCACGAGCAACCAGGATCGCTATCGTGAGTGCGCCACCGGTATTCGTGGCCGCGTCGAGTTGGTCAATCGCTTGAACAACAGCAAAGCCTGCGTCGAGGGCCGTAGCTGGGGCCAGCGCGAAGGTACCGTCTGGGTTCGCAATGGTTGCCGTGCGCAGTTCCATTCGGTGGGTCGCCCCGGCCCGCGCGACGATTATGCCAATCCGCCCAATGACTGGCGCCGTGACAACAACTACAGCGTCACCTGTTCCAGCACCGACAACCGTCGCCAGCTTTGCAACTGGGATACGCGCTACGGTACCCCGCGTCTCGTGCAGCGTATTTCGAGCAGCAACTGCACCGAGGGCCGCGACTGGGGTTATAACAACCGCGGCCAGCTGTGGGTGGATGGTGGTTGCCGCGCGCGCGTCGGTTTCCGCTGAGCAATAGCAGAGCAAGCGTCCCTTGTGGGAGCGGCCTTGGCCGCGATCAATCTGGCCCAGTTTGGAAATCGCGGCC
>JBBRXD010000302.1:0-3025 GCA_038248775.1 Lysobacterales bacterium
CTCGAAATGCAGGCCGGGAATCGTTTCGCTGGCGCCCCAGTAGCGGCCATAAAGCGTCTTGCCACCCCGTAACAGAAGCGCGCCGGCAATCGTGTCTGCACCGCGCTGGGCGAGCACCAATACCAGCTTGCGTGGCATCGTTCGCGCCAGGTGGCGCAGGAAGTCGAGGGTCAGCGCGGGCTGGTTGCCTTTTTCAGACTGCGTCATGCAATAGAACGCGTGCATCGCCGTGAGGTCTTCATCGCTGGCATCGTCACCGTGCACCTGGCGAAAGCTGACTCCGCCTCGGCGTACCTGTTCGCGCTCGGCGCGAATGTTCTTGCGCTTCTTGCTTGAGAAGGCGGCAAGGAACTGGTCGAAATCCGACCAGCCAGCGTCATTGCGCCAATGGAACTGCACGTCGCAGCGCGCCAGCCATTGTCCATCGAATGCGTCGAGTTCGGATTCGGGCAGGAAATTCACGTGTACCGAAGACAAACCCTCGGCCTCGGTGCGCTGGCGCATGGCATCGACCAGCGCGCGGCGCGAAATATCGTCACGGGCCAAGATCCGCGGGCCGGGCACGGGTGAATAGGGCACGGCGACCAACCACTTCGGGTAATAGTCCAGGCCATATCGCGAATAGGCATGAGCCCACGCGTGGTCGAACACGAACTCACCGTGTGAGTTGCCCTTGAGATAGGCAGGTGCTGCGGCGCACAGGCGGTCACCTTCGTACCAGGCTGCATGCCGGGGTTTCCAGCCCCAGCGTTCCTTCAGGCAGCCGTGTTGTTCCAGGCCGGACAGGAAGGCATGGCAAACGAACGGGTTGTCACCGTCATGCAGCGCGTCCCAATCGGCAGCGGGCAGGTCCTGCAGCGAATCAAACAGGCGCAGGGACACGCGCGACTGCCCGGCCTTGCGGCCTCAGTGCTCCATGTCCAGGAATTTCTCGGCGTCCAGCGCGGCCATGCAACCAAAGCCCGCCGAAGTGATCGCCTGGCGATACACCTGGTCGGCAACGTCGCCGGCGGCGAACACGCCTTCAACCGAGGTGGCGGTGGCATTGCCATCGAGCCCCGAGCGGATGGTGATGTAGCCGTTCCTCATCGCCAATTGCCCCTCGAACAGGGACGTATTGGGCGTGTGGCCAATGGCCACGAAAAACCCCTGTACGGCGATTTCACGGGCCTTGTCGTCGCTGGTGCTGCGGATGCGCATGCCGGTCACGCCAGTATCGTCACCGAGCACTTCGTCCACCGAGTGGTTCCAGATCAGCTCGACTTTGCCGGCGGCCGCGCGGGCGAACAATTTGTCCTGGAGGATTTTTTCGGCGCGCAGCTTGTCACGACGATGCACCAGGTAGACCTTGCGCGCGATGTTGGACAGGTACAGCGCTTCTTCGACAGCGGTATTGCCACCACCAATCACGGCAACATCCTGGTCACGGAAGAAGAATCCGTCGCAGGTGGCACAGGCGGACACGCCTTTGCCCATGAACCTGGTCTCCGATTCGATGCCCAGGTACTTCGCGCTGGCGCCGGTGGTGATGATCAACGCATCCGCGCTGTATTCACCAGTGTCACCCTTCAGCTGGAACGGGCGGCGTGACAAGTCGGCCGAATGGATGTGGTCGAAGATGATTTGTGTTTCGAAGCGCTCCGCATGGGCCTGCATGCGCGACATCAGGTCCGGTCCCATCAGGCCATGGGCATCGCCTGGCCAGTTGTCCACTTCGGTAGTTGTCATCAACTGGCCGCCTTGCTGCAGGCCGGTCACCAGCACCGGCTTGAGGTTGGCGCGGGCCGCGTAAACCGCGGCGGCGTAACCGGCAGGGCCGGAACCTAGGATGAGCAACTGGACGTGCTTGGGGGCGGTCATGGGGATTCCGGAATAGGGCAGCAGCAACAGGCTTGCGCGTTGCCTAAGCTTGGGGTTGGCAAGGGTCTAAATCAAGGCGGGAAAGCTCCACCAGCCTGTGCTATGAGGCGCAACGGGATGTGAAGGGAAGGGCGATTACGGTATAACTGCGCGAAGCATTTGCTCGTCCCGACCCCCCAGACAAGGCTCGACTCGCACGGTGGCCCGAACTCCCGAAAAAAATGCGCGCGCCGGCGATGATCGCCGGCAAAAACTCTGGCGGGAACTCGCGCTGGTGGCGATCGCGCCCCTGTTGATCTACCTGCTCGCCAGCCTGGCCAGCTATTCCACCAACGACCCCGGCTGGTCGCGCACCGGCAGCGTCGCCGGCGCCCTGAACAACATTGGCGGCCTGGTGGGCGCCTACATGGCCGATCTCGCGTTCTGGTTTTTCGGCTACGTGGCTTATAGCGTGCCCTTCGTGCTGGGCGGAATTGCCCATATCGCCTTGTTCGGGCTCGATTCGGATGGAGACGGGCGCGTCGATTTCGGGCCCGCGCTCCGGCTGATCGGCATCGTGGGCTTTTTGGTCAGCGCCTGCGGCCTGTTGCACCTGCTTGGTGGGCCGGCTCCGAATCTTCCGGCCGAGTCCGGTGGCATCCTCGGCCAGGCCGCCGGTCAGTCCATGCACAGCGTGTTCGGTTCGATGGGCGGAAATCTGTTCCTGTTCGTGGTGTTCATGATGTCGGTGACGCTGGCGACGGGCCTGAGCTGGTTTGCGGTGATGGACTGGATCGGCGCCGGGGTGCTGGCCGGCATCGCCCGCTTCTCGCAGAAGAAACTGGAAGCCGCCGAATGGCAGCGCACCCGAACCTTGCGCGAGGAGCGCGAGGAAGTGCGCAAGATCGACACGGAAAAACGCGCCCGGCGCGAGCCGGTGCGGATCGAGGCCCCGGGCAAGGCCACCATTGAAAAGAGCGAGCGGGCGCACCGCGAGCAGCAGATTCCGCTGTTCAACGTGGGTGGTGACAACGCGCTGCCACCGCTTTCCCTGCTCGACGATCCCAAGCCGCAACCCAAGGGCTATTCCGAAGAGACGCTCGAGACCCTGTCGCGGCAGATCGAATTCAAGCTCAAGGACTTCCGCATCGAGGCGCACGTGGTCGGCGCCTATCCCGGTCCTGTC
>JBBRXD010000303.1:0-3014 GCA_038248775.1 Lysobacterales bacterium
AGCAGCACCGGCAGCAGGATCAGGTCGGTAAGGATGGTCAGGCCGACACCGACGGTGGCGGTGATGGCGAGTTCCTTGATCATCTGGATCGGGATGAACCAGATGGCGCCGAAACCGATGCAACCGGCCAACAGTGCGACGGCGCCAGGTACCAGCAGCATGCGGAATGACATGCGTGCGGCTTCCAGCGGTCCAACCGCGAACTTGGCGCGTTCGCGAAGCTCCTCGACCGTGCCCTCTTCCAAGCCGCCGAAGAAAATCTCGCCACGGAACCGATTGATCATCTGTTCGCCATGGCTGACCGCGATGGCGAAGATCAGGAATGGCGTCAACATGTTCATCGGATCGATGCCAAAGCCCATCAGTCGCAGCGCGCCCAGCATCCACACCACCGACACCATTGCGCACAGCACGGTCAACGATGCCAGCTTCACGGAACTGGAATACACGAACAGCAGCAACCAGGTGAAGGCAATGGTGATGCCAAAGAACTTCACCACCGAGGTCGCGCCGTCGCTGATGTCGCCGACCATCTTGGCAAAACCGATCACGTGGACAGTGATGTTGCCTTTCTCGTGCTTCTGGCGGATGGCCTCAAGCTGCCTGGCGATCTTCTTGTAATCAACCTTGCGCGGATTGGTCTTGGAATCGGACTCGGGAATGATGTCGGCCCAGACCATCGCGCCGGACCAGTCCTTCGCGACCAGGCGGCCGAGGATGTTGGCCTTGACGATGTTTCCGCGGATCAGTTCAAACTGCTCGGGGCTGCCGGGCTTGAAGCTGGGGTCGTAGTCGTTGGGGATGACGTTGCCGCCGGAGATGCCGTCTTCCACCACCTCGATGAAACGGGTATTCGGCGTGAACAACGAGCGCGAACGCGCATCGTCGGTGTCCTCCAGGTCGATCACTTCCTTGGTGACCTGCTGCAGCGCGGTCAGGTACTCGTCGCTGAACATGTTGCCGTCTTTGGCCATCACCGCGACCAGGACCCGGTTCGCACCGCCGAAGTCGAGCTCGTAGTCGATGAAGGTCTTCATGTACTCGTGCTGCAGCGGGATCTGCTTCTTGAAGCCCGCGTCCACCTTCAGCTGGTAGGCGTAAAAGCCCATCGCGATGGTGATGACCGTGAAGATCAACAGGACCAGGGGGCGAGCCCCGAATACGAGTCTTTCGGTGAAGCGTTGCACTGCGCTCATTGGCACTCCGTTACTGCAGTTGGGCCTGTTCGACACCCTTGTCGCCGACCAGTACATAGCCGCCATTGCCGTCGGAAACCACGCCCGCCAGCGTCGGCGACTCGCCGATGGAATTCTTGAAATTGCTCACCGTGAACGGCGCATCGGCCGACACGCGGTGCAGCAAGGTGCCGTTGCCGCCAGTCAGCAGCGCGCCGCCGCCGTCCAGCGCAGTGCCACCCATCAGACTGGTACTTCCTTCGGCTGGCACCTTGTTCCAGCTGCCACCATTGTCGGAGGACTCGTACACATTGCCGCGCAGGCCGTAAGTCAGCAGGCGGCCATTGCCGAGGCTGAGCACGCCGAACATCGAGCCCTTGTAGGGGAAGCCCAGCTTCTGCCAGGTTTTTCCGGCGTCTTCGGAGCGCAGCACTGTGCCGCGTTCGCCGACAATCACCAGGCCACCGGGTCCGCTGCTGGTAATCGCATTGAGATGCGGATTGGACTCTTCGCCCAGCATCAGGTCTTCGGCGCTGAAGATATCGCCTTCCATTGGCGCAGCCGGCTGGTCGGACTGCGCCGCTGGCGCAAGTGCCTGCTTCGGGGTCCACGTGGTGCCACCGTCGCTGGTTACCAGCATCAGGCTGTAGGCGCCGATGGCGATGCCGTTGCTGGCATCGGTGAACAGGATATCGAGGATCGGCACGCCCTGGCGCGGATCGTGGTCGGTGGGATCTTCATCCGGGCCGCGCATGAAGGGGTCGCGGCGCTGCGCGACCCAACTCTTGCCGCCATCGGGCGAATGAAGGATGACGCCGTCGTGGCCGGCAGCCCAGAGCTTGTCGTCCACGACAGTGATCGAAGTCAGCGCTGATCGCGTCGGCGTTGCAACCTGCGTCCACTGCTTGCCGTCGCTGGAGCTGATGACATGGCCGCGCTCGCCCACGGCGAAAAAGCCAGAGGTCGTGCGTACCACGTCCAACAGCAAGGACTTGCTGGCGCGCGGCATGATTTCAGAGGGAAGCGCGGACGGATCGTCCGCGGGTGCTTGCGAAGAAACCTGGGCAGCCAGCGGCAGCGTCAGGAGAAGCAGCAACGCGCCGGCTTGGCGCGCGGCGCTGGGGCGAAACATGGACATCGACTCCACTCCCGAAGACTTTCGATGTGCGCGGCTTTCAAGAAGACCGCGCCCCGAAGGGCGCGGTCGATGTTGCCTGTATCAGCGAACGCCGCTGTCGCGCAGGTTCTGCGGCGAGTAATCCGCCGGAGTGCTCTGGAAGCTGAAGTCGCGTGGCTTGTCCTGGTTGTCGAGCAGGCCGCTGATGTAACGGCCGGACTTCAGGTCGTGGTGCGTCTCGAGCGTAGTCCACAAGGTCGGCACTTCGTAGTAGTTGATCGGAAGTGCTTCCGAGTAACGCCACAGGGTGCCCTGGCCGTCGTAATGGTCGATACCGACGATCTGCCAGCTATCTTCATCCAGGTACATCGTGCGGCGGCTGTTGATGTGGCGCTGGCCCGGCTTGAGCTTGGCCTCGATTACCCACACGCGATGCAACTCGTAGCGCAGGTAGTCAGGGTTGATGTGGCCCGGGCGGAGCAGATCGCTGACCTTGGTGGTGCTTACGTCAGCCTTGTACGCGTTGTACGGGATGTACATTTCCTTCTTGCCAACCAGGGTCCAGGCGAAACGGTCCATGGCGCCGTTGAACATATCGGTCATGTCATTGGTGCGCAGGCCGTCGGACGCGGTACCCGGGTTGTCATAGGCAACGTTGGGCGCGCGACGCACGCGACGCTGGCCGGGGTTGTACACCCATGCCTGGCGAGGCGCAGCCTTGG
>JBBRXD010000304.1:0-3013 GCA_038248775.1 Lysobacterales bacterium
GATCAACCGCTCGTTCGAAAGCAGCCTCTCGGACGGCGTGATGTTCGAGCGGCGCATGTTCCATGCGACCTTCGCCACCGCCGACCAGAAGGAAGGCATGGACGCCTTCGTCAACAAGCGCAAGGCGCAGTTCAGGCACCAGTAGCCCGGCTGGTCGGCCGACGGGCCGGCGCGACTGGGCTATAATTTCCGGCTCGGCGCTTTAGCTCAGTCGGTTAGAGCGATGGAATCATAATCCACAGGTCCGCGGTTCGAATCCGTGAAGCGCCACCAGATTCAGCAAAGGTTAGCCGGTTAATTGCCGCTAACCTTTTTCTGTTTCTGGCGAGTCATGTAAGCAGGTTGTAAGCACTTTTTCGGCTTCGATCAGCTCGTCGCATGACGCATCACGGGGCCGTGTCCTCGCAGACAGCGTCCTCCAATCTGCGCGTCTGCGCAAGGCATTCCCCCTCACAATCCAACGGCCGACGCGGGCCCGCCTCTTGACGATCAGGCGGTTGACAACCCGGCGTCGTGGAATTAGCCACTGTCCTACGGGGAGATTGCGCCTGGCATCTTCCTCAGTGCCGCGTCAGACGTTACAGTCGAAGGCATAAATTTTATGGGTTACGCGGTTTTGGGATCGAAGTCGATCCAGCAGCTCCAGCGCCATATTCGGGCCGTTGCCGCTGACACCTCCTCGATCGTCTTGTTGCCGCACGCCAAGCAGCGGATGCGGCTTCGCAAGGTGAACATCAACGAGGTGATCGAGGTGTTGCGCCATGGGTCGTTCATTCGGACACCTGAACCGAATCCGGCCAAGGGAAGCCTGGAGTGCCGCATGCAGCGCTACCTAACGGGCAGAGAATGCGCCGTGGTGGTTGCGATCTGTGATGAGCAACCCGACCTGCTGGTTGTGACTGTGATGACGCTGTGAACCGGAGAGAAGAGATGTACCACTACACGGAGAGCGGCCTGGACAACGTCTGGCTGGAGAACGGCTATACGGTCAAGCAGACGCCGTATGGAAAGGGTGTTTCCGTTGTCGATGCGGATGCTTTGCTCAAGACGCTGGCGCTGTGCCTGACGAGGAAGGCCGGACGCCTGACGGGCAAGGAGTTTCGCTTCCTGCGGACCCTGTTGTGTCTTGCGCAACGAAGCCTGGCCGAAATGGTTGGAGTGACCGAAGGCGCCGTCAGCCTGTGGGAGCGCACGGGCAAGGTTCCCAAGCAAGGCGATGCGGCAGTACGCCTGCTGGTGCTGGAGAAGCTGGACGGGGACGGCCGCTGGTCGGAAATGATCGAGCGCATCAACACGGTGGACCGACTGGTGAACCAGCAGATCGTCGCCAGGACAAGACAGCACAACTGGACCGCAAAGCGGCAGGCGGAAAAGCCGGAGCTCGAAGCAGCATAAGCATGCAGCAGCGGCGTGCTGCCATGCCGGCTGACCTGCGGATCTGGCCATCGACCGATGCGCCGATGCGTTCAGCCTGCGCGACACCATTGAGAAGTCAGACGTGATGCTGCCGCCGGTGTTCTGAGCCGCTTGCAATTCCCTGCGGCCCGCATCGGTAGTGCGGGCACAGATTGACAACCAGTTTCCAATGTTGGAAACTAGTTGTCATGTCCAATACACGTCAATCTCCGCAGATCAAGGCTCAGCGAGCGCAGGCCCTCACGGACCTGACCCTGACCGTCTTTCGCCTCAACGGCGCGCTAATGCAATGGGGCGACTCCCTGGCACGGCCGCTTGGCCTGACCAGTGCGCGATGGCAGATGCTCGGCGCCATTGCGCTCGCGGGGAAACCGCTCACCTCCCCGCAGATCGGCGTGGCGATGGGCGTGTCGCGGCAAGGCGCTCAGAAGCGACTCAACGCGCTGGACGAAGCGAAGCTCGTTGCGGCTCGCCCCAACCCGGCCCATCGGCGCTCTCCGCTCTATGAGCTCACGGCCCTCGGCCGCCAGCAGTTCGAAACCCTCGACCAGGTGTGGCGGGGGCAGGCCGCCGAATTGGCAAACGCCATCCCCGCCCCGGCCACTGCGACGGCGATTCTCGAAGCCCTGCTGCTGCATCTCCTGCAATTGAACCAAGCCACCGACGACACCGAAAGCCCCTCATGAAATCCAAAATTCATGCATTCCTCGGAGCCCTCGCGCTTCTGTGTGTGGCTGCCTTCTGGGGCACCACTCTCGTTTCCGAATTGTTCTTCTCGCACGCGGGCATCGCGGCGGCGAAGAACGCCATCCTCTCCGCGATGTGGCTCTTCGTGCCCGCGATGGCCGCCACCGGCGCCAGCGGCTTCGCCCTCGCGAAGAATCGCAGCGGGCGCCTGGTGGAAGCGAAGAAGCGGCGCATGAAGTTCATTGCAGCCAACGGCATCTTGATTCTGCTGCCCTCGGCGTTCGCTTTGGCGAGCATGGCCAACGCGGGGCGGCTCGACACGCTGTTTTACGCGGTGCAGGCACTCGAGCTGGCCGCAGGCGCGGTGAACATTGCGTTGCTCTCGCTGAACATGCGCGATGGCCTTCGGCTGACGGGCCGTCTGCGCGCGGCGGCTACTAACCGCACGCACTGACATGCACGCACCGATGCCGCATCGAGTAGCACGCCACACGACCTCGGCCTTTTTCGCGATGAATCTCGCGGCGTTGGTGAACCGCTGGCCAGCCGTCATCTTGGCAGTGGGCTCGATCCTGGCGACAAAGCCGCGCTCCTGCGTCCCAGCTTCGCCAGGCGCAACCAGCGGCGCCCCACTTCCTCGCTCGCCTCGCTGGGGACCAGCACACGCACGCACCGCACATCGAGCCCTTTTTTCTTGCCATCCGCCTTGGCCGACTGGATGAAAAAGCTGAGGGCGGCGACGCCGTCAATCTTGCTCGCTTCCACGCGGACGCCCTCGCGGAACTCCTCGCCACGGCAACCCGAAAATTCAGCCCCAGCACGCGGGCTCCTGTGCCGGCTCGCCGCGCCGTGCCAGCCGGGCCCGCCGCTGAACCACCCAGCCGATGCCGCCCCCATCGCCAGGCCGGCC
>JBBRXD010000305.1:0-3008 GCA_038248775.1 Lysobacterales bacterium
GCTGGGCGTGCAGGGTTGCGGCAAGAGCCTTGCCGCCAAGGCCGTGGCCGGCGCCTTCAACGTGCCGCTGGTGCGCCTGGACTTCGGCACCCTGTACAACAAATTCCATGGCGAGACCGAAAAGAACCTGCGCGATGCGCTCGCATCGGCTGAACAACTGCAGCCCTGCGTGTTGTGGATAGACGAACTCGAAAAGGGCCTGTCGGCATCGACCGGCAGCGAGGACGGCGGCGTGTCGCGGCGCGTGCTCGGTTACTTCCTGACCTGGATGGCGGAACGTAAATCGCGCGTCTTTTTAGTCGCTACCGCCAACGCCGTGCAGGAATTGCCGCCCGAGCTGCTGCGAAAGGGCCGCTTCGACGAAATATTTTTCGTCGACCTGCCCGACGACGGTGCGCGCGCCGAGATCTTCCGCCTTCATCTGGAAAAACGCCGCGTGGACTGGAGCACGTTCTCGCTCAGCGCGCTATCGGAAGCCAGCGCCGGATTTTCCGGCGCCGAGATCGAACAGGCCATCGTCAGCGCCCTCTACGCGGCCCATGCCGACAAACTGATCGTTGATGAAACGCGTTTGCTGGGCGAAATCCGCGGCACCCGTCCGCTGTCGGTGCTGATGGCCGAACAGGTGGAATCACTGCGCGAGTGGGCGAAGTCGCGCACGGTGCCCGCCGACTGATCCCGCCGAAGCGGCGTCGAATCGGCAGGCCGCTTACTTCCAGCACTCCAGCACCAGCGTCCACTCCCGGGCCTGGTCGGCGATATCGGCGATCGGCGGCGTGCGGCTGAAGAAGCGACCACTTCGGCGGTACGCGACGCGGTGGCTGTCGAGGAACGCATTCAAGCGCGCGCCGCTGACCGCAAAATTCACATTCTGCCCGCTGGCGCCGGTGGCTTCGATCATCCGTGCGTTGGACAGCGACATCGACACCACGCCTACCACCTTGCCCTTGTCGTCCATGACCGGGCTGCCACTCGAGCCTGGCTGGATGGGCGCGGTAATCTGCAACTGGTTGGGGTCATTGCCAAGGCCAGTAAGCGCGCTGACGATGCCCGGCGTCAGGTTGCCACCCGCCGACAGCACCGAGTTGAGGGGAAATCCAAACACAATCACCGTGTCACCCTGGCGCAAGCGCTCCGGCTGGCTGGCAAGCGTTGCCGCCGCCGTGGTGACACCGGGCAACTGGACCAGGGCCAGGTCGTTCTTCGGGTCGGTATGCAACACGCGTGCGCGGCCGCTACGGCCGCGCACGCGCAATTGGCGGCAACCGGCGACCACGTGGTTCGCGGTGACCGCCTTGCCGTCGTCGTTGACCAGGAAGACCGTTCCCTCGCTTACTTTCTGCCATCGCGCAGCCGACCCCGCGCCATTGACCAGGCCGCTGGCGAGTCGATCGATCTCCGCTTTCCAGGCAGACGACAGTTTTTGCGCCTGGCCGACCTGCGCGGCGCTCATCCTTTTTTCAAACGCGTCGCGATTGATCCGGGCGCGATCAATGCCCTGGCCTGCGGCCAGGTTGGTCCAGGCATAACCAAGCACGGCATCGGCCGGTGCGCCCACGCCATTGAAGTAGGCCCAGCCCAAGCTGTCCTGGGCAGGCGCGTTGCCTTGCGTGCCCGCCAGTTTCCACCAGCGTACGGCGGCGCCGCTGTCCTGGGCGATGCCTTCTCCATTGAAGTACATCCAGGCCAGGCTGTTCTGCGCCGAACTGTCGCCGCGATCTGCCGCGCGGCGCCACCAGCGCACGGCCATTGCCGAATCCTTGTGCACGCCCCGACCCTCAAGGTAGACCCAGGCCAGGTTGCGCTGGGCCTCGACGTCACCGCGCTCGGCCGCTGAACGCAGCACGTTGAATGTGCTGGCCGCTGGTGTTGCGGGCGCGACTGAAGGTGCGCGTTCCGGATCCCTGCACCCCGATGTGACGGCGACGGCCATGCTTGCCAGCACCATGCCGAGTAGATGCGAGCCCCGCCTGGCACCGGAAACCGGCATCGCTACCCCCGATCTGGATCGATGGTGCCCAGTAGCGCATGGCACCATGTGAAGGATGAATGTAGACCCGCATCCTGTCTTTGCCTGGCTGGCGACGCAACTGCACGCGCTGTCGCCGACCGACCTGTGGCTGGTGGCCGGCAGCCTGTTGCTACTGCGCGCCAGCAGCCGCCTGGGCATGTGGCCCTACGCGTTGCTGGCCATGCCGGGGACCCTTGCCCACGAGCTGGCCCACTACCTGGTCGCGCTGGCATTGATGGCCAAGCCCTCCTTCCCCTCGCTTGTTCCGCAGCGCACGCTGCATGGTTGGCGATTGGGCTCGGTGACGTTTCGCGCAGGCGTCGTACGTGCGCTGCCCATCGCACTGGCGCCGTTCGCGCTGCTGCCATTGGCGCTGTGGTGGGCCGCAACGATGTTGGCGCCCGCTACGGGTGCGCTGTATTTCGTGCACGCATGGATCGTCGCCGCACTGGTCTCCGCCAGCCTCCCCTCGTCGGCCGATTTCAGGATCGCGCTGCCAGCCCTGGCGGTCATCGCCATCGCGGCGCTCGCTTATGCCTTTCTGACATGAATCAAGGCTAAAAGGTCTTTGGACAGGCCTGATACGCAAATCCTATAAGGACACTGTGATTTGCCACCGGTGCCGCTGACGATGCTTTCCCGCAAGGCCAAATACGCACTTCGTGCGCTGAGCGTGCTGGCCCAGGCCCAGCCTGAGCGGCGGCAGGCGCGCGTCATCGCGCAACAGGCGGCGGTGCCGGAAAAATTCCTAGAAACCATCCTGGTCGAACTGAAACGGGCCGGACTGGTCAGCAGCCGGCGCGGATCCGATGGCGGGCACAGCCTCGCCCGTCCTGCCGGGCAGATCATGGTCGGCGAGATCATCCGCGCCATCGACGGCTCGATTGCCCCGATCCGATGCGCCAGTATAAGCGCCTACCAACCCTGCGCCGATTGTGCCGACCCCGACGGCTGTGCGTTGCGCTTGTTGATGGGCGACGTGCGCGATGCAATGGCA
>JBBRXD010000306.1:0-2996 GCA_038248775.1 Lysobacterales bacterium
CCCGTCGCGGCCAAGGCCGCTCCCACAGAAGCTGCTCCTACCGTTCCTGGATATCCGGCATCGACGTGATTCAGGCGAATCAGCGAGTGCGGCAATCGAACTGGCTCGGCGAAGTTGATGTGGAACGCGCGCTCGGCGCGCACCGCTTCGGTGCCGGCCAGTTTCGCCAGGCGCTTCACCCGCGACTGCGCCTGCTTGGCCTTGCTGGCCTTGGCCTTGAAGCGGTCAATGAAGCTTTGCAGGTGGGCGCGTTCGGCCACCATCTTTTCGTGGTTTATCTGCTGCAGGCGCAAGTGTTCGGCGCGCTGGCGTTCGAAGCTGGTGTAGTCGCCGGTGTAAAGCTTGGCCTTGCCTTCATGCAGGTGCAGCGTGTGCGTGGACACACCGTCCAGGAATTCCCGGTCATGCGAAATCAGCATCAGCGTGCCGGGATATTTCAGCAGCCACTGTTCCAGCCACAACACGGCATCGAGATCGAGATGGTTGGTCGGTTCGTCCAGCAGCAACAGGTCCGACGGCTTCATCAGCGCACGCGCCAGGTTCAGGCGCACGCGCCAGCCACCCGAGAACGTTGACACGGCGCGCGAATGCGTTTCCGCCGGAAAGCCCAGGCCATGCAGCAAGCGGCCCGCGCGCGCACTGGCGTCATAGCCATTCAATTCATCGAGCTTATGGTGCGCTTCAGCAACCGCATCGTAATCTTCGGCATCCATCGCTGCGGCTTCGGCGCGAATCACTTCGTACACTTCGGCATCACCACCGAGTACGAAGTCGATCGCCGGATCAGGCAAGGACGGCGTTTCCTGCGCTACGCTGGCGATGCGAAGGCGGCTGGGCATGTCCAGATTGCCAACATCCGATTCGATCTCGCCCATAATGGTGGCGAACAGGCTCGATTTTCCGCAGCCGTTGCGACCGATCACGCCGACCCGCCAGCCGGCGTGCAGGGTCAGGTCCACGTTGGACAAAAGCAGGCGTTCGCCCCGGCGTAGCGCGAAATTCTTGAAGGCGATCATAGCCGCACAGTTTAACAGGCCCTGAGGAGAGTAAATGGAACACGACACGCCGCTCATCGCCCTGCTGGCCGGGGGACTGGTCGCCGCATTCCTGCTGGGCGCCCTCGCCCATCGCTTCAAGCTATCCCCCCTGGTCGGCTACCTCCTGGCCGGCATCCTGGTTGGCCCATACACGCCCGGCTTCGTCGGGGACGCGGCCATGGCCACCGAACTGGCCGAGATCGGCGTGGTGTTGCTGATGTTCGGCGTCGGCCTGCACTTTTCCATCGACGACCTGCGCGCGGTGCGCAAGATCGCCTTCCCGTACGCGCTCGCGCCGATCGCCTTCGCCACCCTGCTCGGCTGGGGCCTGGGCCATGGCGTGATGGGCTGGACCCAATGGCAGGGCGCGGTCTACGGCCTGGCGCTGTCGGTGGCCAGCACCGTGGTGTTGCTCAAGGCGCTGGAAGCAAACCGCCTGGTCGATTCCGAACGTGGCAAGTCCGCCATCGGCTGGCTGATCGTCGAGGACATCATCGTCATCCTGGTGCTGGTGCTGCTGCCGGTGCTGGCGCGGTCGATGGGCAAGGGCGAAGGCGAGTTCGACCTGGGCGCGGTCATCAAGTCGCTACTGTTCACGTTGGGCAAGCTGGCGGTGTTCATCACGCTCATCGTGGTGGTCGGCCGACGCCTGATCCCCCCGCTCTTGCGCCGCGTGGCCGGCACCGGCTCGCGCGAACTTTTCACGCTCGGGGTGCTGGCAATTGCGCTGGGCATGGCCTTCGGCGCGGCCGAACTGTTCGGCGTGTCCATCGCGCTGGGCGCTTTCTTCGCCGGCATGCTGTTGAACGAGTCCGAGCTCAGCCACAAGGCCGCTGCCGATTCGCTGCCGATGCGCGACGCGTTCTCGGTGTTGTTCTTCGTGTCTATCGGCATGTTGTTCAACCCCAATATCCTGGTCGAACAACCGCTGCTGGTGCTGGCAACCTTCTTCATCATCACCATCGGCAAGCCCGCTGCCGCCTTCGTGATATTGAAACTCGCGGGCCGGTCCAACACGACGGCGCTCACCATCGCAGCCAGCATTTCCCAGATCGGCGAATTCAGCTTCATCCTGGCCGGGTTGGCCGTGGGCCTGAAAATCCTGCCGCCGGAAGGCCGCGACCTGGTGCTGGCCGCCGCGTTGCTATCCATCATCGCCAATCCACTCGCCTTCAAGCTGCTGGCGGATTGGCAGCGACGGGATAAAGCCAGCCGCGCGGGAGACCAAACCCCGGAAGCCACGGGCCCACCCCTGCCGCAATCGGGCCACACCTTGCTGGTCGGCTACGGCCGCGTCGGCTGCCAGCTGGCCACCCTGCTGAGCGACCGCAAAGTCCCGCTGTCCATCATTGACAGCGACCACGACCTCGTCGCGCAAGCCCGCACCGACGGTCTCGCGGCCACGCACGGCAACGCCGCCTCGGCAAGCCGCTTGGCCGAACTCTTTCCGGAAACCGCCACGCATGCGCTGGTCGCCATCCCCAACGCCTTCGAAGGCGGCGAAATCATCGCCCGCCTGCGCAAGGCGAACCCCGCCATGATCATCCTCGCCCGCGCGCACAGCGAAGCGGAATCACACCACCTCATCTCACAAGGCGCCGATGGTACTGTCCTGGCCGAACGCGAACTCGCCTATTCCATGGCGGAGATGGTCTTCGCCGCGCCGAAGCGGTAAAACCCTTTTGTGGAAACGGGCTTCTGTGGGAGCGGGCTTCTGTGGGAGCGGGCTTCTGTGGGAGCGGGCTTGCCCGCGAAGATTCTGCAGCAATGTCGAGAGTCGCGGGCAAGCCCGCTCCCACAACTAGCCCCCTCTCACATTGGGCTTATGGTCAGTGCTTGTGGAAATTCAGGGTGACGCCGTCGGTATCGACAACCACCGTATCGCCCTGGCCGAACTCGCCAGAAAGAATCCGATTGGCCTAAGGATTCTCGAGCTGCTGCTGGATCGCACGCTTCAGC
>JBBRXD010000307.1:0-2982 GCA_038248775.1 Lysobacterales bacterium
CGCCGCGAACGCAGCGAGCGACGCTAGCAAGCTGGCAACGTCAACCTCGCCGCCGCCGCGGCCGCGAAGTCCGGCAGGAAGATCTTCGAGGCCAAGCACGTGGATTTCGCCTTTGGCGACCGCGTGCTGGTGCGGGACTTCAGCACGGTCATCCAGCGTGGCGACAAGATCGGCCTGATCGGACCGAATGGCTCGGGCAAGACCACGCTGCTGAAGTTGTTGCTGGGCGACCTGCAGCCGCAGTCGGGCGAGATCATGCGCGGTAGCAACCTGGAAATCGCCTTTTTCGACCAATTGCGTGGCGCGCTCAGGGAAGACTGGAACGCCCTGGACAATGTGTCCGAAGGCCGCGAGTTCATCGACATCAGCGGCGGCCGCAAGCACGTGATGGGCTACTTGCAGGATTTCCTGTTCAGCCCCGACCGCGCGCTGGCGCCGATTACCAAACTCTCCGGCGGCGAACGCAACCGCCTGTTGCTGGCGAAACTGTTCGCCCGCCCGTCCAACCTGCTGGTGATGGATGAGCCGACCAACGACCTGGACGTGGAAACGCTCGAGTTGCTGGAAGAGATGCTGATCGACTATCCCGGCACCTTGATCCTGGTCTCGCACGACCGTGCCTTCCTCGACAACGTGGTGACCAGTTCGCTGGTGATGGAAGGCAACGGGCGCGTAGGCGACTACGTGGGTGGCTACACCGACTGGCAGCGGCAGCGTCCCACGCCGGTTGTTGCCGGCATCGCGCCGAAACTGACGCCCCAGGTTCCGCGCCAGGCGCCCGCCGCGCCGGCTCCGCCGGTTCTGGTCAAACGCAAACTCGGCTTCAAGGAACAACGCGAGCTTGAACAGTTGCCCGTGCTGATCGACACGCTGGAATCGCAAGTGGCTGCTGAAACGGCCAGGGTGAACTCACCTGAGTTGTATCGTGAGGGAAGTACGGCAGTACAGGCGGCGAACAGGCAGCTTTCCGAGCTGCAGTCCAGGCTCGAGTCGGCCTACGCACGCTGGAGCGAGCTCGACTGAGTTCGCACCAACAGGCATTCCAGGAGCGTCACCGATGGCAAGCATCAAGCAGGAAGACTTCATCACCAGCGTAGCCGATGCGCTGCAGTACATCAGCTATTACCACCCGGTGGATTACATCCGGAACCTGGCAGCGGCCTATGAGCGCGAGCAATCGCCAGCCGCGCGTGACGCCATTGCACAGATCCTGATAAATTCGCGCATGTGCGCCGAGGGCCATCGGCCAATCTGCCAGGACACCGGCATCGTGACCGTGTTCCTGAAGATCGGCATGGACGTGCGTTGGGACGATGCGACGATGGGTGTCGAAGACATGGTGAACGAGGGTGTTCGTCGCGCTTATAACCATCCCGACAACCGCCTGCGCGCATCAGTGCTCGCCGATCCCGCGGGCAAGCGCAGCAATACCAGGGACAACACGCCGGCCGTGGTCAACATGACCGTGGTCCAGGGTGGCAACGTGGATGTGATCGTTGCGGCCAAGGGCGGTGGTTCCGAAGCGAAATCGAAATTCGCGATGCTCAATCCCTCCGATTCGATCGTCGATTGGGTGCTCAAGACAGTGCCGACCATGGGCGCAGGCTGGTGCCCGCCCGGCATGCTGGGCATCGGTATCGGCGGCACGGCGGAAAAAGCCATGCTGCTGGCGAAGGAAGCGTTGATGGAGCCAATCGACATCACCGACCTGATGGTCCGTGGCCCGTCCAATCGCGCCGAGGAACTGCGGCTTGAGTTATACGAAAAGGTCAACGCGCTGGGTATCGGCGCGCAAGGTCTCGGTGGCCTGACCACCGTGCTCGACGTGAAGGTACTCGATTACCCTACCCACGCCGCCAACCTGCCCGTGGCGATGATTCCCAACTGCGCGGCGACGCGGCACGCACATTTCGTGCTCGACGGCTCGGGCCCGGTTGCGCTGGAGCCGCCGTCGCTGGAAGACTGGCCGAAACTGACCTACGACTCGTCCAAGGGCCGGCGCGTCGATCTCGACACGATCAAGCCCGAAGACGTGACGCAGTGGCAGCCCGGCGAGACCATCGTGCTCAACGGCAAGTTGCTGACCGGGCGCGACGCGGCGCACAAGCGCATCGTGGAAATGCTCGATCGCGGCGAACCGCTGCCGGTCGACCTGCGCGGTCGTTTCATCTATTACGTCGGTCCGGTGGACGCGGTGCGCGACGAAGTGATCGGACCAGCGGGCCCGACCACGGCGACGCGCATGGACAAGTTCACCGAGCAGGTGCTGGCGCAGACCGGCCTGCTGGGAATGGTGGGCAAGGCCGAGCGTGGCCCGACTGCCATCGAGTCGATTCGCAAGCATCGTTCGGTTTACCTGATGGCAGTCGGCGGCGCGGCATATCTTGTGTCGAAGGCAATCAAGTCGTCGCGCGTGGTCGGTTTCGCCGATCTTGGCATGGAGGCGATCTACGAATTCGAGGTCAAGGACATGCCGGTGACCGTGGCGGTGGATTCGCGCGGCGAGTCCGTGCACGAGACCGGGCCGAAGGCCTGGGCCGCCAGGATCGGCAATATAGCGGTAGTAGTCGAGTAAGCTTTCACGATAGCGACGGCAATGCCGTTATCCACGCGCGAGGCCACGATGCATACCCTCTACTATTCGCCCGGCGCGGCGAGCCTGGTCATCCACTGGTTGCTGATTGAACTGGACCTGCCGTACGAATTGAAGTTGCTCGATTTTGAATCGAAGCAGCAAAAGTCGCCGGAGTATCTCAAGCTCAATCCCAGTGGCGTGGTGCCGACCCTGTTTATCGATGGCGAAGTCCTTACCGAGTCGGTGGCGCTACTGATGCAATTGGCCGATTTGCATCCGTCAAAGGGATTGGCGCCCCCCGTGGGTAGCCTTGCGAGGGCGCGCTACTACCAGTGGCTGCTGTACCTGGCCAACGTGGTACAGCCCTTGTTCCGCAACTGGTACTACCCGGCCGAGGTGGCAGGTGA
>JBBRXD010000308.1:0-2975 GCA_038248775.1 Lysobacterales bacterium
GGCGCCGGCAGCGCCACGCGGCGAGCCCGGCGACGGCCCGGCGTGGAGACGAGGACTCCAAGCCAGGCCGCCGCCCGCGCGTGCCGGTGGAACACGATCAGGCCGGGTAGCGGAGCGCCCAGCAGCCCGAATGCGAGCGGCCCGACCACCGCGCTGGTGCCGCGCGCCGCAGGAAACAGCAGCGTCAGCAACACGCCGACGACCAGCCACTGCCAGAGCAGGCGGGCGAACACTCGATGGGCGTAGGTCATGGCGTGGCTCCGTGGCTGAACGAGCGGCCACTGTGCCGGGTCGATTTCTCACAGCCTGAGAAGCGCCGGCGCCTGCGTTGACATTGCCTTCAGGCTGGCCGGCCCATGCTGTGTGACCGTCAGCAGGACAAACACATGCGAATCTTCCTGGTAGTAATGGTGGCCGTTGCCGCATTGGCCGTCCTCGCGACCCGCGCCCAGGCGCGCGAGCCTGAACTGACATCCAAAGCCGTGGTGGACCTGGACCGCTACATGGGCCGCTGGTGGGTGATCGGCAACATTCCCTACTTCGCCGAGCGCGGCAAGATCGCCAGCGCCGACATCTATGCGCTGCTTCCCGACGGCAAGATCGACAATGTGTTTGTCTATCGCAAGGCTTTCGACAAGCCCGAAAAACGCATGAATGCGCTGGCGCGCGTCGTCCCCGGCAGCAACAACACGCGCTGGAAAATCGCCTTCTTCGGCGGCCTGTTGAAAGCCGACTATCTCATCCTGGAAGTTGCGCCCGATTATTCCTGGGCCCTGATTGGACAGCCGTCCGGAAAACTGGCATGGGTGTTCGGTCGCGAACAGCGCATGGACGATGCGCAATTCAATGCGCTGAGGGAAAAGTTTGCGGCCTACGGATACCGGCCGGCCGACATCAAGCGCGTGCCGCAGTTTCCCGACCAGCAGTAATCAGCGCTCGTAGGCCGACAACGCCAGTTGCAGAAGCGTCTTGGCCTGCTCGCGCAGGCTGACCGGTTCGGTGATTTCCGCATCGGCGCCATAGCGCAGCACGTCCATCAGCAATTCCTTGGCATTGCTGTAGGGCAGCTTCAACTGATAGCGGCCATCGGGCAGGAAGCGTCCTTCCTGCTTGGAATGCCAATGCTCGTCGGCGACCCAACGCGCGGCCTTCGGGGAAAATACGATCGTTGCGGTGCCTTTCGGCGCACCGGAGAAGATGCCGTAGCTCGATGCCAAGTGCAGGTCGAGTTCGTCGTCCGGCAAGTCGATGGCGGCTTCAGCCTGTACCCGCGCATGCTGGATGCGATCGACTGAAAAACTGCGTAGCCCTTCGCGCTCGTGGTCGTAGGCGTCCAGGTACCAGTTGTCGCGATAGTGGGTAAGCCGCTGCGGTGATACCAGGCGGTGGGTGCGTTCATTGGTCGAACGCGCCAGGTAGTCGAAGGCCACGCGCTTGCGCTCCAGCACCGCGCCTGCCACCACGCGGAAGGCAATTTCATCGCGGCGGCGCACATAACTGCCGATCACGCGCACGCGCTCCATCGGCCAACGCTTGCCGCCGGCCTGCTGCGCCAGCAAGGATTCGATGCGGGTCTTCAGCGGTGCCAGCGCCGACGACAGCACGCCGCTGCCAGTGCGGTCGAGTAATTGATGGGTAGCAAGCAACGCGTGCAATTCGTCGGAGTTCAGCCACAGGCCCGGCAGTTCGAACCGCTCGGCCTCTTTTTCGTCATAGCGGAATCCGCCTTCGCCGGTGGCGTCGCTTTCAATCGGCGCGCCCAGTGCGTCGCGCAGGAAGGCGATGTCGCGATACAAGGTGGCACGCGAACAATCGAGCTCGTCCATCAGGCGCGCCAGCGGCACCGGATAGCGCGCCATTTTCATGTGCCGATGCAGGGCGAGGATTCTCTCGTAACGGTCCATGGTCGCGGCTTGCCTGTCCGGGTGCCGCCCGGATTTGCGTCTAGAATGGCATCGCCGGGCGTTTGTCGCCATGCACAGGAGGCGTGCCATGTTCAGACGCGCCCTCGTGGCCCTGCTCGCCCTGTCCTTCGCGGGGGCGGCCTGCGCCGACGCCCGCCAGGAACTGCACGCTGCCTTCGCCCGCAACGTCGCGCTGAAGTCCTTCAAGGCCACCATGGTGGACCTGTCCAGCAACAAGACCGTGTCGGTGGTGGAGTTCCAGGCCCCCGACCGGTTCAGGGTGACGCCCGCCGGCATGCCGTCCAGCGTCATCATCGGCGACACCATGTACATGAACGCGGGCGGCCAGGTGATGAAGATGCCGATGCCCAAGGGCACTTTCGCCAAATACCGCAACCAGGACGCCATGAAGGAGCTCGAAAAGGGCACCACCGTGGAAAGCCAGGGCATGGGCCGGGTTGGCGCCCAGCCAGCGCGCACCTACCGCTTCCTGAGCGCGAAGGGCAAGGACCAGTACACCAGCACCGTGTGGGTCGGGGTCGCCAGCGGTCAGGTGCTGCAAGTGGAAACAACGGGTAAGAGCGCCGGCAAGCCGTTTTCGATGCGCATGCTGTACACCGATTTCAACAGCCCGGCGATCAAGGTGAACGCACCGAACTGAGCGCTCGCCGTACCCGGCGATGCCCGGCACAATAGGCCGATGGGCGAGCCGCGGATCGATCTGCACAAACCGGTGGGCGACGAGGTCAAGCAGACCACCTGCTACATGTGCGCCTGCCGCTGCGGCATCAACGTGCATCTGCAGGACGGCAAGGTCCGCTACATCGAAGGCAACCCCGCGCACCCGGTGAATCGTGGCGTGCTCTGCGCCAAGGGTTCGGCCGGCATCATGCAGCACTATTCGCCGGCGCGATTGCGCAAGCCGATGCTGCGCACCGGCGAACGCGGCAGTGGCGAATTCCGCGAAATCGAATGGGACGAGGCACTGGCGCTGGCCGCCGGCTTGCTTGCTGAAACGCGCACGCGCGATCCGGATCGCCTGGCATTCTTCACCGGACGCGACCAGTCGCA
>JBBRXD010000309.1:0-2965 GCA_038248775.1 Lysobacterales bacterium
AGGTCGGCCAGCCGCGCGCGCGCGTCGCGTTCGAGTTCCTGTTGCGAGCGTTCGCGGTCATCAGCCACGCCCCAGTCGAGCACCAGCGTCGCCTTGCGCGCTTCACCCACGCCCGTCTTGGTCGGATCGCCGATGTCGAGCGTGCTGCCGACCGTGGCGTAGACGTGCTTGAGCTCGGGAATGTCGGCCAGCTTCGAGCGGGCCAGTTCGGTCAATGCCACGGTGTCCTGCAGGCGCGTACCCGGTGGCAGTTCCAGGCTGAGGTTGCTGCGACCCAGGTCCGAAATGGGGATGAAGGTGGTCGGGATGAAAGGCACGATCGCCAGCGACCCGAGGAACAGGAAGAAGGCGATCCACAGGGTGATCGCGCGATGGCGCAGTGCCGCGTCCACCCAGCCCAGGTACCAGGTCATCAAGCGCGTTTCGCCGTGCTCCTCGGGATGCGCCTTGAGTTGATAGGCGGCCATCATCGGCGTGAGCAACCGCGCCACCAATAGCGAGAACATGACCGCCGTTGCCGCGGTCCAGCCGAATTCCTGGAAGAACTTGCCGGCGATGCCCGGCATGAATGCGACCGGTACGAACACCGCAGCAAGGGTGAGCGAGGTGGCGATCACCGCCGTGCCGATTTCATCGGCGGCGTCGCGCGCAGCGTCCAGTGGCGTCTTGCCCATGCGCAGGTGGCGCACGATGTTCTCGATCTCGACGATGGCGTCGTCCACCAGGATGCCGACCACCACCGACAAGGCCAGCAAGGTGATGATGTTCAACGAGAAGCCGAACCAGTGCATCACGGCAAAGGTCGGGATGACTGACAATGGCAAGGCCACGGCCGAAATCCAGGTCGCGCGCCAATCGCGCAGGAAAAACCAGACCACCAGCAAGGCCAGCAACGCACCTTCCCACAACATGGTCATCGAGGAGTCAAAAGACCGCTGTGCTTCTTCCACCGTGCTGGTGACCAGCTGGAATTGCAGATCCGGATTGTCGGCCTTGATCCGGTCGAGCGCTGCGCGCACATCTTTCGCGACTTCGATTTCGCTGGAGCCGCGGGTGCGCGACAGTGAGAACGCGACCACCGGCTTACCGTCCAGCATGGCCATCTGGCTGGGGTCGGCGGCGCCATCGCTGATGCTGGACAGCGACGACAGGCGCAGCGCACGGCCATCAGGAAGACTGATGGAAAAATCGCGCAGCGCTGCGGCGTCTTCGATGGTGCCGACGGTACGGATGACCTGCTGCGCGCCGGCAATCTCGGCTTTGCCGCCGGGTCGCTCGGTCTGGACGCGCGCCAGTTGTTGGGAGATTTGTCCCGCCGTGATGCCGTAGGCCTGCAGCGCCTGCGGATCAAGGTCGACGCGGATTTCGCGATCGATGCCTCCGGCGCGGGTGACCAGCGCTACACCCGGCACGCCATACAAGGCCTTGTTGATGTCACGGTCGACGAACCAGCTCAGTTCATCGGTGCCGCGCCGACTCGACCCTACCGTATAGGTCATCAGCGAACCGCCAATATTGAGCTTCGTCACCACCGGTTCCTGGATGTCCTGCGGCAGATCGCTGCGGATCCGCGTCACCGCGTCACGCACATCGTCCAGTGCATCGGACAGATCGGACTCCAGGACGAATTCAATCGCCGTGCTGCTCAGGCCGTCACTCACCGACGAAGTCACGCGCTTGATGCCGTTGACCGTGGCCACCGCGTCTTCGACCTTGCGCGTGACTTCGGTTTCCAACTGGCTCGGCGATGCGCCGGGCAGGCTGATGGTGACGGTGACCATCGGGAAACTGACATCGGGGAAGCGCGAGATCGGCAGTTTGTGGAAGCCCCACAGGCCGGCCACGCACAGCACGAAAAAGATCATCAGTGCCGGCAGTGGCCGGCGGATGGCCCAGGCCGAAAAATTCATTGCGCGCCGCCAGCCTTCACGGCAGCCGCGCCAGCCGCCGTCGCGGGCGCCGCCACCACTTTCACGCGGTCGCCGTCACCCAGGAATCCGGCGCCGCTGGCGACCAGCGACTGCCCGGGGCTGATGCCGTCGATGATCTCGGTGCGGTCGCCGTCAGCCGTGCCGATTTGCACACGTACGCGGTGCGCAGTGTCCTTGGCGTCCACGGTGAATACATAGGCGTAGCCATCGCGCATCACCACCGACGCGGTCGGCACCATGATCGCGGTCGATGCGCGGGTGATGATCCGGCCCTCGACGAAAGCGCCAGCCTTCAACACGCCGGGCTCGGGGAGATCGGCATGAACGGTACCGGTGCGGGTGCTGGTATCCACGCCGGGCGACACCGCGCGCACCGTGCCCGCTATCCACGCGCCGTCGCCGGCGCGAACCGCCACCACGGCGCCGGGCTGGACCCGGGCCAGTTCCGCTTCGACCAGCTCAGGACGCCATTCCAGGCGACCCTGGCGGATCAGGCGCAATAGCTCGGTTCCCGCAGCGACGACCTGGCCAGGCTGCACGAGCCGCTTGGAAATGATGCCGTCGTCGGGCGCGCGCAGTTGCGCGAAGTCGCGGCGCAGTTGTACGCCATCGCGCTGCGCGCGGGCGGTGGCGGCGCGGGCTTCGGCCTGCACCAGGGCTGCGCGCAATTCGTCCAGCGCGCTGGCGCTGATCAGCTGGCTCTTGGCGAGCGCCTGGCCGCGGCCAAGGTTCACCTTCGCCAGTTGCACGCCGGCCTGGGCTTCGGAGTAGGAGGCCTGCGCCTGGCGCAGCTCGCTATCGAGCGTGCGGTGGTCGAGCTCGAGCAGCACTTGGCCCTTGCGGACCTGCTGGCCGACATCGACGTTCAACGCGGTGACGCGAACGCCGCTCAGCTCTACGCCCAGTTGCATTTCTTCCCACGCGGCGACTGGGCCCGAGGTCTCCTCGTCCCAGATCTCCCAACCGACGATTTTTCGACTGTAGAGGTCGAGGATCAGATACAGATAGAAATACATGCCCCGAACGGGTCCCAG
>JBBRXD010000310.1:0-2944 GCA_038248775.1 Lysobacterales bacterium
GCCGCGGCTTCGTGCCCAGCGAGGCCACCGGCCTGGGGCTGGTGATCATGCGCGAACGCGCGCAACTGCTCGGCGGACGCCTGCAGGTCGAGACCGCGCCCGGCGCCGGCACCACGGTACGCGCGCAACTTCCGATGGCGGGCACCCGCCCGGCCTGAGTGGCCCGCGCTTAGACGAGGCGATAGGCGGCCAGGGGCGGCGGCCCATCGGTGAGGCCGATGCGCGCGCGTCGCTGTGCGCAGCGCGCCCGACCGGTCGCCGCAGGCGACGCTCCGCCTCATGGCCTGCGAGCGCCGAGCACGCCGCTGGATAGCCCTGCGCAGGTCCAGCGTGACAAGCGTTGCGATCAGGCGCGCGGCACGGTCAGCGACGGGATCAACGCGGCGCGGAGTTGCCGAACCCGCGTGCAGCCCCACGACCGAGCAATCCTGGCCCTGTCGTGAATCACGATTGCTCGACTCGACGCCGGAGCAATCGGTACGAACCGCACCACGCAGCAGCGGCCGATCATCGAAGTCGGCCAGCGGGGCGTGCCCGGGCGGCTACCACAGGACGTGCGGGATTTGCCCTAACCCAGCAGTCCCGCCAGCTGCTCACCGGGGATGGGTCTCGCCAGCAGATACCCCTGGTAGAAATCACAGCCAAGCACCGCAATCATCTCGAGTTCGCCCTGCGTCTCCACGCCCTCGGCGACAGTGGAGATCCCTAGGTCGCGCGACATGTTGATGATCGTGCGGACGATGGCCGCGTCCCGCGGATTGCTGGTCAGGCCCCGGATGAACGAGCCATCGATCTTGATCGAGTCGATCGGGAAATTCTTCAGGTAGGCCAGGCTGGAGTAACCGGTACCGAAATCATCCAGCGCAACCCGAAATCCCATTTCCTTCAGCTCCAGCAGCTGCCGCTCGGACTGATCGAGGTGCTCCATCAGCACCGATTCGGTGATCTCCAGCTGCACCCTTTCCGGGGCCATGCCCTGCTCGGCGGCCAGTGCATGGATGCGCCGGCAGATATCCGGTTCGCGTAACTGCCGGGCCGACAGGTTGATTGAAATCATCAGCGGATGCCCCTGGCGCTTCCAGGAGGCCGCCTGCGCGAACGCCAGGGCCATCATGCGTTCGCTCAGCGGCACGATCAGGCCAGTCTCCTCGGCAATCGGAATGAACTCGGCGGGACCGATCACTTCGCCGGTCAACGGCTGCCAGCGCAGCAAGGCTTCGGCCGCGACGATGCGGCGCTGCGCGACCGAGGCAATCGGCTGGAACACGGTGCAGTATTCATCCCGCTCCAGGCCCCGCGACATCCGCCCGCGCAGGGACAGTATCGATGCCGGCGCGGCCCGCAGGTGCGGAAGATAATGCGCGATGCCGTTGCGCCCCTGGCGCTTGACCTCATACATGGCCAGGTCCGCGCAGCTGATCAGCTCATCTGCGTTGACCGCGTCCGCCGGGGTCATGGCAACTCCCAGGCTGGCGGTCAGAAACACCTCCAGCGCGTGCACGAAAAATGGCTGCGCCACCGCGTCGGCCAAGCTCTGGGCGACAGCGGCCGCCTGTTCGGGGGTACAGCCAGGAATCGCGATCGCGAACTCGTCGCCGCCCAGGCGCGACAGCAGCCCGGTTTCCGCCACCACCTTGCCCAGCCGGGCCGCGACTTCCTGCAGCACCACGTCGCCCGCTTCATGGGTCAGGGAATCGTTGACGGTCTTGAAGTGGTCCAGGTCCATGAAGATCAGGGCGGCGGGGGTCGCGTCGCGGCTGGCGTCCTGGCAAATCCGCACCAAGCGTTCGCGGAAGTGTCGACGGTTGGGCAACCCGGTCAACGGATCTGCTGCCGCCAGCAGCACCAGTTCGTCTTCCAGCGCCTTGCGCTCAGTGATGTCCAGCGAACTGCCGACTATGCCGAGGAAATTCCCACGCTCGTCGTGGCGCGGCACGCCCTGGTCCATCATCCATCGATACTGGCCGTCGGCGCGCAGGAATCGGTACTCCATATTGAGCGGTGCGCAGTTGGCAAACGCGACTCGACGCGCCTCTGCTACATCGGCCTGGTCATCGGGATGGATGCCCCTTTTCCAGGCATCGGCGAGCGACTCCGATTGGGTCCGGCCGGTGAAATCCAGCCAGCGCTTGCTGACGAATGTGCGGACGCCGTCGGCATTGCTCATCCACACCAACGAGGGTACGACTGCCGTGACGGCATCGAACTGGCGAAGGCTTTCGCGCCGATCGAGGTCGACCGCGCTGATCCGGCGCACCGCCTGCTCGACACCATGGCAGATGTTCACGAGGAAATACTTGCAGGCGCCATCGAATGGCCGCTGCGCGCCGACCCCGAACACCAGATAGGCGTCCGGGGTGGAAAAATCCACGTAGTACAACGGCTCGATGGCGATGCTCTCGACGTCCATCGCGGGGGGTGGATCGAGCAACCAGTCGGTCACCGGTTCAGGCAGGCACAGCAATCGCGCGACAGGGGCACTGGCATCGATCCCCCGGCCGAGCCTCGAGCGACTGTCCTGTGCGCCCAACTCCCGAACCAGCGGAGCCTCGGCTGAAATCCCGCATGACATGACCAGGCGCAAGGTCTTCAGCACTTCGTCGCGCTCGTACCAGAGCAGGAACGGCAGGTCGCCGCGGTTGCCTTCGACATGGCGACACACTGCGTGGCGAAGTTCCTCCAAGGTGGTCGCGGCTGCCAACTGCTCGGTCAGCAGCAGCAGCCCCCGCTCGCGCCGCTTGATGATGACTTCTTCGGTGGTTTCCCAGACCACCGATGCCACTCCGCAAACCTTGCCGGCCAGCGACTTCAGCGGGCTGTAGGAAAAACTGAAAAAGGATTCCTGCAACTGGCCGTCGCGATACAACATCAGACAGGCGTTTTCCATGGCGATCGCCTCGCCATTGTTCAGAACCCGATCCCACAGCGGCCAGAGGAAGTCCCA
>JBBRXD010000311.1:0-2934 GCA_038248775.1 Lysobacterales bacterium
GAAACCGGCCTGATGGAATCGGCGGCGCGTGAATTGAATCGCGGCTTCTTCTCGCGCATCGAGCGCGGCCGGCCCTGGGTGCGGGTGAAGCTGGCGATGAGCCTGGATGGCCGCACCGCCATGGCCGACGGCGAATCGAAATGGATCACCTCGCGCGCCTCCCGCGCTGACGTGCAAGCTTGGCGCGCACGCAGCAGCGCTATCCTCACCAGTAGCGGCACCGTGCTGGCCGACGATCCGCAGCTGACTGCCCGACTCGCCGACGATGCCCCGGTGGTGGCTCCCTTGCGCGTTGTGCTGGACACCCGCGGCCGCCTGTCCGGCACGCGACGCATTTTTGATGACACGGCTCCGTCCCTGGCCGTGCACGCGATCGACATGATTCCAGACTACCCTGACGCCGTGGCCGCCTTCGCCGTGCCGCGCGACGGCGATGTCCTGGACCTGCATGCCACCTTGTCGCAGCTCGCGCAGCGTGACATCAACCAGGTGCAGGTGGAAGCCGGCGCGACCTTGTGCGGTGCCTTGTTTCGTGACGGGCTGGTGGATGAGTTGCTTCTGTATATCGCGCCGGTGCTGCTGGGCGACAAGGGTCGGCCACTGCTCGGCGGCCTGGGCATCAACCTGATGTCGGACCGGCACAATCTTGAACTGATCGACACGCGCCAGGTCGGCCCCGACCTGCGCCTGTTGTTGCGGCCGGTGCGCTGATCGATGTTCACCGGACTCATCCAGGCAGTAGGAAGCTTGCGTGATGCGCAGCCTCGCGGCGGCGACTTGCGCCTGCGCATCCATGTCGGCGCGCTGCCGATGGATGGCGTGCAGCTGGGCGAGAGCATCGCAGTATCGGGCGTCTGCCTGACCGTCGTTGAATTCGACGAGCAGTCCTTTGCGGCCGATGCCTCGAATGAAACCCTGTCGCTGACCACGCTTGGCGCGCTGGCGGTGGGCGCGCCGGTGAACCTGGAACGCGCACTGTTGCCGACCTCGCGGCTGGGCGGGCATCTGGTCGCGGGCCATGTCGATGGCATCGGCCAGGTTGAAAAAACCTGGGATGACGGTCGTTCGCAGCGCTGGCGTTTCAGCGCGCCGGTCGTCTTGCTCCGCTATATCGCCAACAAGGGCTCGATCTGCGTGGACGGCGTCAGCCTGACAGTCAACCACGCCGACGACACCGGCTTCGAGGTGAACCTTGTGTCGCACACCATTGCCAACACGGCCTTCGCAACAACGCCGACAGGCTCGTCCGTCAATCTTGAAGTCGACCTGATTGCCCGCTATGTCGAGCGGCTCACCACCGGACCCCACCCATGAGCTTCGCACCCATTTCCGAAATCCTCGACGACATCCGCGCCGGTCGCATGGTCGTGATTGTCGACGACGAAGACCGCGAGAACGAAGGCGACCTGATCATGGCCGCCGAAAAAGTCACGCCCAGCGACATCAACTTCATGGTGACGCATGCGCGCGGCCTGGTCTGCCTGTCGCTGACCCGCGAGCGCTGCCGCCAGTTGAACCTGCCGCTGATGGTCAGCGACAACCGCTCGCCGTACCAGACCAACTTCACCGTCAGCATTGAGGCGGCAGAAGGCGTCACCACCGGTATCTCCGCCTACGACCGCGCGCTTACCATCCGCACTGCGGTGCAGCCCGATGCCAAGCCACAGCAGCTTACCCAGCCGGGCCATATCTTTCCCTTGATGGCGCAGCCCGGTGGCGTGCTGACCCGCGCGGGGCATACCGAGGCCGCGACCGACCTCGCCTTGCTCGCTGGATTGGAACCGGCAGGCGTGCTGGTGGAGATTCTGGATGCGGATGGCGGGATGGCGCGGCGACCGGCGCTGGAGCGCTTCGCAAAACACCACGGCATTCGAGTTGGATCGATCGAAGACCTCATTCGCCACCGCCTGGCCACCGAACACACCATCGAACGCGTGGACTCGCGCGACGTCGAAACAGCGCACGGTACTTTCCAGCTCGTCACCTACCGCGACCAGCTCAGCCGCGAATTACATTTCGCACTGGTTCGCGGGCAGCCGCGCGCGGACGAGCCGACCCTGGTGCGCGTCCATGTGAAGAATCCGCTGTCCGACGTGCTGCACTGGCAACGCGCCGATTTCGGCATCAGCGTGTCCCAGGCAATGGCGCGCGTCGCCGAGGAGGGCTGCGGCGTGGTGGTGGTGTTGTCCGAGGCGTTGCGCCCCGACGACCTGCTGGCGCGCATCACCGAGCAGCCCGAAGCCAAACCGGCCCGCGGCGCTGAATGGCGGCGCAACGGCGCCGGCGCGCAAATTCTCGCCGACCTCGGCCTGCGCCAGCTGCGCGTGCTGGGTACGCCGCGCCGCCAGGTGGGCCTGGCCGGCTACGGGCTGGAGGTGGTGGAGACCATCCCGGGTTGCCCGCCAGCCGCCTGCTAAACTAAGCGCCCAATCTGCAAAGCCCGAGCCATGCCCCTAATCGAAGGTGAAATGCGAGCCGCCGCTGGCGCCCGCTTTGCCATCCTTGCCAGTCGCTGGAATCCGCGCATCACCGATGCGCTGGTAGCCGGCGCGCGCCAGGCGATGCAGGTCCAGGGCGTGGTCGAGTCCGACATCGACCTCGTGCGGGTTCCCGGCGCCTGGGAATTGCCCGTGGCCGCCGCAGCCCTGGCGGCTACCGGCAGCTATGCGGCCCTGGTGGCGCTGGGTTGCGTGGTGCGTGGCGAGACGAGGCACTACGAACACGTCGCCGACGAGTGCGCCAAGGGCTTGATGCGCGTTGCCATCGATTTCCGCCTGCCGGTTGCCAATGGCGTGCTGGCCGTTGAAGACCATGCCCATGCGCAATCGCGCGCGGGCGGTACGCACGGCAACAAGGGCGAGGAAGCCGCGCTGGCAGCCCTCGAAATGTCCCGGCTGTTGCACAAGATAAGCGAATCAAATCCATGAAACCGCA
>JBBRXD010000312.1:0-2885 GCA_038248775.1 Lysobacterales bacterium
GTGCGCTGCGGCTGGCCCGGGTCCTTGCCACGGAAGTGGACGACCAGGCCATCCAGGAAATGCGCGAACACGCGGTCGCTGCACTCGGCATAGCCTTCATCCATGTCCTTCTTGAGGAAGGCATGCACCTGGTCCTTGTCGAGGGCGAGGTCCGGGTCGGCCAGCTTCGCGATCTCGACGATCTTGCTGTCGCCCAGGTCGAGCATGTAGCGGATGCTGCGCAGGATGTCGTTGTTGGTCATGGCGGGAAGGATACGCCAACCGTCCGGCTTTGCCTTGGGCGCGGGTGTGGCAGGATAATCAAGTCATGAAGGCGATCTACCACGCAGCCAACCCCATCGATGCCCAGCTGGTGTCCGACTTGCTGGCAGACGCCGGCATCCAGGTGCATGTGCAGGGCGGCTTCCTGATGGGCGGCATTGGTGAACTTCCTGCCGGCGAAATGATGCGCGTATGGGTCAATGACGATGCTGTTGATGAGGCGAGGCGACTGATCGCCGAAGCCGACCGAGGCGTCCAATCCGAGTCGCTGGAAATGGAGGGAATGCCAGCGCTGCGCGCATCGTGGCAGCGGTTGTGGCGAGCGCTTGGCGCGCCGGGCGACGGGCTTGCCTTGATGGATCGACTGCTGGATGCCTGGTCGGAACCACAGCGGCGCTATCACACGCTGCAACATCTCGTCGACTGCGTGGCCCGGCTTGAGCCGCAGCTCCGCCTCGCAAGACATCCAGGCGAAGTCGAGTTCGCGCTGTGGATGCATGACGCGATCTACGATGTGAAAGGCACGGACAACGAACTGAAAAGCGCGCAATGGGCGACGCGGGAAATGGAATCGCTCGGACTACCGCAGGAGGCCATCGATCGGGTATGCCAACTGGTGATGGCAACCTGCCACGACGCCCTGCCGCGAACGCCGGACGAACAGCTGCTGGCGGACGTCGACCTTTCGATATTGGGCGCACCGCCTGCGCGATTCGACGATTACCAAGCGCAGGTTCGCGAGGAGTACGCGTGGATGCCCGGTTGGAAGTTCAGGCGTAAGCGCGCGGAGGTCTTGGCGCAGTTGCTGGCGCGCCCCAACCTTTTCAGCACCCGGTTTTTTCGCGAAACTTTCGAAGTCCAGGCGCGACTGAACCTGCAACGGTCCCTCGGCGCCCTCAAGCCTTGGTGGCGACGCTTCTAGTCGGCAGACTTTGCGTTCGCGCGCAGCCGCAACAGGTTTCGGACCTTCAGGCCGAGTTCGGCCGGGTCGATCGGCTTGGTCATATACGCTTCCACGCCGGTGCTAAGGCCGACCACTTTCGCGGCGCGACCGGCATGTCCCGTCACCATGATGATGGGGATGTCGGCGGTGTCGGAATTGGACTTGAGCAGATGCGCGACCTCGTAGCCATCCATGCCCGGCATGGTGATGTCGAGAATTATCAAGTCGGGCAGTCGCTCGGCAATCAACATCAACGCATGCTTTCCGTTGTCGGTGCTGTCGGTGATGTAGCCCTCGCCCTGCAGGAACAGTTCAAGCGCGTCGCGGCTGCCGAATTGGTCGTCAACGACCAGGATGCGGGAATTCTTCGTGCTCATGCTGATCGGTCCGATGTCATTGATTGAAATCCCGAGCCTTGGGCCACGAGGCACGGCTGAGGTAAAGCTGAACGAGCTGGCTGTCGAGGCCCACTTCACGCATTGCCTTGCGGATGCGGGCCTCGCTGGCGCCCAATCGCTCGCTCCAGTAGTGGACCAATGCGGCGTCGCCCATGTCAACAATCGTGGGCGGAACGCTTGAAACAGGGGTTCCGCGACTCGGCGGCGGAGGGGTCATGACTTCTATGATCGTTGCCTCGTGGTGGATTCACGCAACGGTACGCCCGGCCGATGAACGCCAGCACCACGCCCCCCCGGCGATCTGATGCTGGCGAGGATCGCCATGCGCAAAAGTAGCCCGCGGCCAGAGGCGCTGCCCATGATGGGCGGGGACGATCTATTTCTCGTTGATGCTGGCCTTGCCCGGGCCAATCAAGATGACGGTGATCGCCGAGAACAACAGCAGGGCCTGCAGCTCGATCGCCCAGCCACCCGTTTGTGCATTGAGGGCCAACAGCTCGGGGCGATGCACCAGGAACAAGGCGACCAGCATGTTGATCGCGACCAGTGCGCCGCCGATGCGCGCGTAAAACCCCAGGATCAACATCAGTGGCGCCAGCACCTCGCCGACATAGACGCCGTAGGCCAGGAAGGCTGGTAAGCCCTGCGCGGTGACCATTCCGGTGATCGGGTCGATGCCACCCTTCAATTTCGCGATGCCGTGCAAGAGGATGATGAGGCCCAGCGCCACGCGCAGGATGAGTTTTCCGGCCTTGTCGCCTGCCATCGATGCCATGGGACGTCTCCTTGCTGTATGGATGAAGCGCCGAGCATAACCAAAATCGGCGATTACCGTATGTCACGCGAATTTGGACCTGCGCGCGTGCACTGTAAAAATTGTTCACTCAGCAGTAGGATTGCAACACGTAAGCTGCGGGCGACAGTCCGATTGACTGCGTGCACACTAACTCTACGAGGAGGTTCCATGAGCACCAAAGGTAACGGGAACAACAAAGGAATAGGGGGTGCGATTTCCAGCGCCGCCGATACGGTTTCCAGTGCGGCATCGTCGGTGGTCAGTGACGTTTCGCAAGCCGCGCGCGACGCTGGCGACGCCGTGGCCAAGGCTACCGCGCCCGCGCGCCGCAAGGTCGCGAAGGTTGCCAAGCAGGCCAGCGATGCCGTTGGCGATGCCGTGACCAGCGCCCGCAGGCGCGTCGCCGCTGCCCGTAAGAAGGCCGCCAAGAAGGCGCCGGCCCGCAAGTCAGCCACCAAGAAGGCAGCCACCAAGAAGGCAGCCACCA
>JBBRXD010000313.1:0-2869 GCA_038248775.1 Lysobacterales bacterium
AATTGAGATTCGGGGTCGCAAACCCGACGAGGTAGGCAAAGCCGGTGAATTCCAGGGTTTGCGAACCCGCCTGGATAGTGATCTCGCGATCTTCCGAACCGACCAGGGCTGACTCGGGAATGCTGTCGATGAAAGCCTGGACCTTGGCGATGCGCGCCTTCAGTTCCGGAATGCTGGTTTCGCTGTCTTCGTGCTTGGGATTGTCGATACCGGCCAGCCGCGCCATCGGACCCTTGCCGAAATCACAGGCGATCTGCACCTGGCGGATCAGCGGGAACATGTCCGGGGCAATACGCGAACCGAGCAGCACCGCTGGGTCGATCTTGCGGGCTTCGGCCGAGGCCAGGGCCTTGTCCAGGATGGCGTCGAGGTTGCGCATGGCGCGGGTGGCGGTGGTGCGGGCAAGGGCAAACATCGTGATTGGCATGGAAAACTCCATCGGGACAGGGCGCCAATGATACGCACTGGGGCGTTTCTTGCGATAATTGGCCATTGGCCCCGTAGCTCAGCTGGATAGAGCGGCTTCCTCCTAAGAAGCAGGTCGTGCGTTCGAATCGCGCCGGGGTCGCCACTCGCCATTGCCGGAGCTCCCATGACCCACCCCGTTCTTACCGCCCTCGGCCTGTCCGGGAATGAATCCGGCACCTATCTTGGCCGCGGCGAGTGGTCCACTACCCACGAAGCTGGCGTGATCGAGCCGATCAACCCGAGCACCGGCGAAATCCTGGCCCGCGTGCAGGCGTCCAGCAAAGCCGACTACGAAATCATCCTCGAGCGCGCGCAGGCTGCCTTCAAGGTTTGGCGGAGCACGCCAGCGCCAAAGCGGGGCGAAGCGATCCGGCTCTGTGCCGATGCACTCCGGGCCCACAAGGACCATCTTGGTTCCTTGGTCGCGCTGGAGATGGGCAAGATCAAGCCCGAAGGCGATGGCGAAGTGCAGGAAATGATCGACATCGGCGATTTCGCGGTCGGCCTGTCGCGCCAGCTGTACGGCCTGACCATGCACTCCGAGCGCCCCGGCCATCGCATGTACGAGCAATACCAGCCACTGGGCGTGGTCGGCATCATCAGCGCCTTCAATTTCCCGGTCGCGGTCTGGGCCTGGAACGCCTTCCTGGCCGGCGTCTGCGGCGATATCTGCATCTGGAAGCCCTCGCCCAAGACGCCGCTTTCGGCCATCGCATCATTGCGCATCTGCAACGAGGCGCTGAAGGCCGGCGGATTCCCCGACATCTTCTTCCTGTTCAACGACGCCGGCACCGAACTGGCCGCGAGCTTCGTTGATGACAAGCGCATTCCGCTGATCAGCTTCACCGGCTCCACCCATGTCGGCCGCATCGTGGGCGAGCGCGTCGCGCAGCGCCTTGGTCGTTCCCTGCTGGAACTGGGCGGCAACAACGCGATCATCGTTGAAGAAAGCGCCGACATGAAGCTGGCCATCCCGGCGATCGTGTTCGGCGCGGTCGGCACGGCAGGGCAGCGCTGCACCACCACGCGCCGCGTGTTCGTGCAGGAAAGCATCTTCGAGGACGTGCTCGAAACGCTGGTGAAAGCGTACAAGCAGGTCGAGACCAAGATCGGCGACCCGACCCAGGCCACCACGCTGATGGGCCCGTTGAACAGCCAGGCCGCCGTGCAGCAGTTCCTCGGCGCGATCGAGAAGGCCCGCGCCGCGGGCGGCGTCGTACGCACCGGTGGCGCGGCCATCGAAGGCAAGGGCAATTTCGTCTTGCCGACCATCATCACGGACGTGGCCAACAGCCACGAGGTTGTCCAGACGGAAACCTTCGCTCCCATCCTGTATGTGATTCCGTACAAGACCCTGGACCAGGCGCTGGACATGCAGAACGCCGTTCCGCAGGGCCTTTCCTCGTCGATCTTCACCCGCGACCTGCGCTCAGCCGAGAAGTTCCTGAGCGCAGCCGGCTCCGATTGCGGCATCGCCAACGTCAACATCGGCACCTCCGGCGCCGAGATTGGCGGCGCCTTCGGGGGCGAGAAGGAAACCGGTGGTGGCCGCGAATCAGGCTCCGACGCGTGGAAGGTTTACATGCGCCGCCAAACCAACACGATCAACTACTCCGATGCGTTGCCATTGGCGCAGGGCATCAAGTTCGACCTGTAATCAACCACTCAGTCCACAAGGGAGCCAGCGATGAACACGACCATCCGGACCAGCAACCTAGCCATCATCAGCCTTGTCTCGGGAATACTGGGCTGGACCATCCTGCCCTGGGTCGCCAGCCTGGTCGCGATAGTCACCGGCCATATGGCCCGCTCCGAGATCCGGCGTAGCAGCGGCACCATGGAAGGCGACGGACTGGCCGTAGCCGGCCTGGTGCTGGGTTATGCGATGGTGGTGATCAGCTTCATCGGCCTGATGCTGATCATTCTGTTTTTCGGCGGGTTGGCGGTGTTCCTGGGTTACCTGGGAATGAATGGCCAGCTCAACTAGGACATGCCGATCTATCCCCTCGCCCGGCAGTTCCTGTTTCGCATAGACGCGGAACGGGCCCATGGCCTGGGGTTGCAAGCCATAGAAGCCGCGTACCGCAGCGGCCTGAATCCCCTGCTGGCGATGCGGCCAGCACCGTTGAAGACACGTGTGTTCGGCGTCGATTTTCCGAATCCCGTCGGCTGCGCTGCGGGCCTGGACAAGAATGGTGAGCACATTGATGCGTTGATGGCGCTGGGATTCGGCTTCGTGGAGATCGGCACCACCACGCCGCGTCCGCAACCGGGCAACCCGAAGCCACGCATGTTCCGCCTGCCCGAACACCAGGCCGTCATCAATCGCCTGGGATTCAACAACCTCGGCGTCGATACGCTGGTACGCAACGTCGAAAGGGCCAAGCGCAACGGTATCCTC
>JBBRXD010000314.1:0-2869 GCA_038248775.1 Lysobacterales bacterium
ACCTACAAGGGCGCCAATACCCCCGTGCCAACCCTGGTTGGCAAGGCCTGTCCCGACCTGGTGTACCCGAACTTCGAGGACTGGGGCTACGCCAAGGTCGTACTCGACCCGGCGTCCTTCAACACCGCGCGCACCCGCCTGGCCGGCATTGCGGACTCGATGCTGCGTTCGATGATGTGGCAGAGCCTGTCGGACGGCCTGGGCGATCGTCGCCTTGGCCTGGATGATTTCATCCAGACCGTGCTGGTCAATGCGCCAAAGGAAACCGACAACGCGCTGCTGCGCCAGTCGCTGCTGTACTTCTCCACGGCCAAGGGCTACCTGCGCACCTTCGCGAATGGCAGCGAATACGACAAGCGCATGTCCGCGCGCATGGAAGAGGTGTTGTGGCAGGGCGTGCAGGACAGTCGTGGCAATCGCGACCGCGGCAAGGCATGGCTGGACACCTACATCGGTATCTCGAGCACCGATGTCGCCGTGGCAAACCTGGGCGGCATGCTCGCCGGCACCGTGGACGCGGGCGGCATCGGGATCGACCAGGAAACTCGCTGGGACATCATCAAACAACTCAATCGCGTCGATGCGTCCGGCAGCGAAGCGCTGATCGCGAAGGAACTCGATCGCGACAAATCCGAAGCCGGCCAGTTGATGGCCTTGGCTGCCTCCACCATTCGTCCCGATGCGGCGATGAAGGCGAAGTGGCTGGAGAAAGTGCAGAAGATGGACGGGTCCGAACCGTTCTCGCGACTGCGCGTGGTGATGGGAAATCTGTACCCGGGCGGGCAGGCGGCGATCGCGGAGACCAGCGCACAGATGCGCCTGGACACGCTGCCGCAGATCGACAAGGCCGCTGACCCGGTATTCCTGCGCAGTTATGCCAGCAGCATGATCCCCACTGGCTGCACCGCCAAAAGCGTGGCACGGCTGGAGAAAGCGATTGGCACGCAAGCCACGCTTTCGCCCGGTACCCGGCGCGCGCTGCTGTCCAAGCACGAAAGTGACCAGCGTTGCCTGGCAGTGCGCAGCGCATTCGAGGCGTCCGGCATAGCCTCCAAGCGGGGCGAGTAACGCGCTGCTTGCACCGGCGGGAGGCCCGGGTCAACATCCGAAAAATCCCGCCGGAGCCTTTATGCGCAACCTGTTGTTGCTAGCCACTTTGACGATTGCCGGTTGCCATGCCGAGGCACCTTCCTCTGGTGCGTCCGCGGCACTCGCGCCGCTGGCGGCAGCCGCAGCGAAGCCCGTCGCAGTCCCGGCAGTGATTCCGGCCGACCCGGTCGAGGGCATGCGCGTGGCCACGCGCGTGGGCTGCACGGGTTGCCATGGCAAGGACGGCGGCGGCAAGGAACTCTGGGGAGAACCGGGCAAGTTCCAGGTCCATTCGGCCAACCTGACCCAGGCCAGGGACAACTACGACGACGCCGGCATGGACGCGCTACTGCGACAGGGTCGCACCCGCGACGGACATCGCCCCCTCGGTATGCCGGTGATGATGCTCGAACGTCTTAGCGACCGCGAGATTCGCGACATCACTGCCTGGCTGCGCTCGATTCCGGCGGTGTCCAACCCGGGATTGAAGAAGACCTGGATATCGGACGAAATCCGGAAGCAGCTTGACGACGGCACCTATCCCTACGACGACGACCAACCGACGCCGGGCATGGATCCCCCCGACGTGCCGCCCGCAGACCCGATCGCGCTCGGCAAGCACCTGGCCTACACGTCCTGCACCGAGTGCCATGGTCGCGACCTCAACGGCTTTGGCCCGGACGACCCGACGCCGTCGCTGATCGTGGCCAAGGCTTACACGCCGGAACACTTTTCCCGGCTAATGAAGACCGGTATCGCCGCCAACGGCAAGGAAACCAAAACGGGCTTCATGAGCGGTGTCGCGCGCTGGCGATTTTCAACCCTGACTGACGCGGAAATCGATGCCCTGAAACGCTATCTCGACAGCCGCTGATTTGTTCAGTTCGCGTGCTTGCGTAGCGCCCGGCGACCGGCGCGCATTTCGTCGCCGCTGAGCTTGCCGTCGTTGTCCAGGTCGATGGCGTCGAAGTTTTCGCTCAGCTTCGGCAGCTTGTCACCGATCTCGGCCCGGCTCAGCGCCTTGTCGCCGTTGCTGTCGAGCGCGCGGGCATGCTCGCGCATCGCCATGGCCTGGTGCTTGCGTGCAGAGCGCATGTGCTGGTGTTCGCGCATGGCATCGCGCATCTCGTCCTGGGTCAGCCCACCGTCCTTGTTCACATCCATCTTTGCGAACTGCTCGACAAGCTTCTGGCTGCGGGCTGCCTGGAACTCGGCCATGCTCAGCCGGCCATCGCGATTGCTGTCGCTGGCGGTAAAGGCGGCGGCGCGGGCAGCGGGGTCACGGCCCTCGCCCTTGCGCGGACCCGCCTGCTGGGCGACGGCGATGGAGGCGGCCAGCAGGCCGACGGTAAGGGCGATCATCTTTTTCATCTTGAATCCTTGCAGCAGTGGGCTTGATAACAGTAACGCTGCAGCGACCCATTGGTTGACGGCCGGGATCGCCACCACGCCCGATTCGATTCGATTCGATTAGAAATCAACCGGGCTCCAGCGCAGCAAAGGCGTAACCCACGTTCGGCACGTACTCGATCCAGGTCGACGCGCCGCCCGCACTGGCGATCTTGCGGCGCAGGCGGTGCACTACCTGCTTGAGTGATTCGCGATCGGCCGCTTCGCGGTCCGCCCAGACAAACTGGATCAAGGCCTCGGCATCGACCGGACGCCCGCGGTGGCTCAACAACAGTCGCAGCAAGCGCAATTCCAGCAACGACAATCGAAATGGTTCGTCGCCGGCCACCTGTGCTTCACTTCGTTCGATGTCGATGGACAACGGGCCCCA
>JBBRXD010000315.1:0-2857 GCA_038248775.1 Lysobacterales bacterium
GCATGGTTCCGCTCTTGATCATGCGCGACAACACCTCGGCCGCCGCAACGGCGCCCGGCACGTTGACGCCGATATCGTGCACATTCAAGTCGCCTTTGGCATCGCGGCCAAAGATATAGCCGCCCGAACCTGCCAGCATCGGCCAGCTGAAGAAGCTCTTGTTGTAGTCCCACAGGATCGCTTTCTTGCCCTGCGCCACCAGGGCGCGATCCATCGCGAACACCTCGTCAAACGATTTCGGCGGCACCGGCACCAGCTTCTTGTTGTAGATCAGGCCGATCGATTCGATGGCCACTGGATAGCCCCAGGTCTGGCCCTGGTACTGGAAGGCTTTCCACGCCGAGGCATCGATTTCATTGCGCAATTTTGCGCGCGGCCGGATCGGCACGATCAAACCCGATCGTGCCCATTCGCCGGCGCGATCGTGCGGCCAGCAAAAAACATCGGGGCCCTTGCCGGCGCCGCTGGATGACTGGAATTTGTCCGGCGCGCCTTCCGGATGCTGCACCGTCACCTTCACGCCTGAATCGCGCTCAAAGGCATCACCGACTTTCTGCAGGCCGTTGTAACCCTTGTCGCCGTTGATCCAGACCAGAAGTTTCAAATCGCCCGCCTGCGACACTGGCGCCGAAGCCAATGCGACCGCGGCCAATAGCGCGAGCTGTCGCGAGCGACGCAAGGACGCGTGGCAAGCCGCTTGATTCACGCTGCGGCACCGGTCGGCATGGCCGCCGCGCGACGACGCGCGAAGGCCTTGCCACTCGAGTCGAAAAGGTAGCAGTCGCGGTCGGCGATGCCGAGCGCCAGGACCTGCCCATCGCGCACCCGTGACTGTCCGCCCAGGGTGCAGGTCAGGGCTTCGTCCACGCCGGGCATCGCGCAATAAGCCTGGGTGGAACTGCCCAGCGATTCGACAAACGTGACGGTGACCGACATCAGGTTGGGCCCAGCGTCCACGCGCAGGTGTTCCGGGCGCGCGCCCAGCGTGACTTCATCGCCGATCTTTCCGGCGGACGCGTCGACATCGCAGTGGATCACTTCGCCCGAACCCAGTTGCACCGTGGCGCCCTGGGCCGAGGTTTCGGTGAGGCGGCCGAAAATGAAATTCATGCGCGGCGAGCCGATGAAGCCCGCAACGAACAGATTGTCGGGATGTTCGTAGAGTTCGAGCGGCGAACCAACCTGCTCTATTCTTCCAGCATTCAATACAACGATGCGATCGGCCAAGGTCATGGCCTCGACTTGGTCATGCGTGACATAGACCATGGTGGTCTTGAGGTCCTCGTGCAGCTTGGCGAACTCGTAACGCATGCGCACGCGCAGCGCGGTGTCGAGATTGGACAGCGGTTCGTCGAACAAAAAGACTTCCGGCTTGCGCACGATGGCGCGACCGATCGCCACGCGTTGTCGCTGACCGCCGGAAAGATCCTTGGGTTTGCGCTCAAGCAGATGGTCGATGTGCAGCAGCTTGGCCGCCTGTTGCACTTCGCGATCAATCTGGTCCTTCGGCACCTTGGCCAGCTTCAAGCCGAAGGCCATGTTGTCGTAGAGATTCATGTGCGGGTACAACGCGTAGCTCTGGAACACCATCGCGATGCCGCGTTCGGCTGGCGGCACATCGTTGACCCGGCGTCCGCCGATGGTCAGTTCGCCGGCGCTGATGTCTTCCAGGCCAGCGATGACCCGAAGCAAGGTGGACTTGCCGCAGCCCGACGGCCCGACGAAGACCATGAACTCGCCGTCCCGGATCTGCAGGTCCACGCCGTGCAGGATGCGCACATCACCGAAATCCTTGACGATTCCGGACAAGCCTACGTCTGCCATGTCACCCCTCCGTGCCGCAGCGTTATGTAGTTTAACGACATCTGACTGGCGATAGCTGCTGCAAGTGCACAATTGCTAGCCCTTGCTATCATTGGATAAGATCGGCTTTGTGACCCCCGGGTCGTAATTAAACTACACCCGGCCGCCTGTTCGGGGATAATCTGCCAACCCTGTCCACCGCGCCCTCGGCGCGGCGCAGTCCACCTCCTCCAGAGTAGATGCCCCCGCCATGAACGCCAAGACCAGTTCACACGCATTCAGAGCTCCGGACGACGCTGTGGCTGATGCTTTTGCCAAGGCCTTCGGGGACGAATTGTCCCAGTCCAGCCGGGGCGCCAGCCGCCAGGCCTGCCTGCGCGCCGCCGCGACCGCGTGCCGGGGATTGCTGGGCGAGCGCTGGGCCCGGACCCAGGCGGCCGACCGCCAGCGACTCGATGAGGGCAAGTCCCGCCGGGTCCACTACCTGTCCATGGAATTCCTGATGGGCCGCGCCCTGGGCAATGCCCTGGCGGCGCTGGGCCTGAGCGACGAGTTGCAAAAGGCGCTCGCGCCAACCGGCCAGGACCTGGGCAGCGTGCTGGAATGCGAACCCGACGCTGCGCTGGGCAATGGCGGACTCGGCCGCCTGGCGGCCTGCTTCCTGGATTCCTTCGCCGAACTCGAGGTACCGTCCTTCGGCTATGGCCTGCGCTATCGCTATGGCATGTTCGCCCAGCAGATCCAGGACGGACGGCAAGTGGAAGTGCCGGATGCGTGGATGCAGGCCGGGGCCTGCTGGGACCTGCCGCGGCCTGAGCTGTCCTATCCCGTGGGCTTCGGCGGCCGGGTGCTGACCGAGGGCGGTGTGCGGCGCTGGATTCCGGGTGAGCGACTGGTGGCTGAGGCCTTTGATTTCATCGTGCCCGCGCATCACGGCGAGCACGTTTCCACGCTGCGCCAATGGCAGGCGCGCAGCGAGGACCCGATCGACTTCGCGGCGTTCTCCCGCGGCGACCACGCGCAGGCGGCGCGCCTGCAGGTGCAGGCCGATGCC
>JBBRXD010000316.1:0-2856 GCA_038248775.1 Lysobacterales bacterium
CCAGTGGGCGTACCAGCGGGTCTCGAAAGTTTGCGGCTCGAAGCTCTTTTCCATGGGGCTCAACAGACGGAGCGCCCGGCGCGGGGCCGGGCGGTAATCAGGCGGGAATGGGCTGGAATGCTAGCAAAACCGGGCATTTTCCGCACCCCGGCGGCGTCCGCCCCGGCCTCAGCCCCGGCTTGAGCTCAATTGCGCGAAGGCATCCCGCGTCAGGTTTTCGGGGGCCGCGTCGGTGCAATGCACTTCATCCTCGATGCGCACGCCGCCAAAGCGGCTCAGGTGCTCGACCTTCTTCCAGTTCACTGATTTGGCCTGCGCCGTGGCTTTGAGTTTTTCGAGCAGGCTGGGAATGAAGTAGATGCCCGGCTCGATCGTCACCACCATGCCCGGCGCCAGCGTGCGCGTCATGCGCAGGAACGGATGGCCCTCGGGTCGCGGGATCAGGTTGCCGTCCACGTCCGAGAATCCGGCCACGTCGTGCACCTGCAGGCCGATCGGATGGCCCAGGCCGTGCGGGAAAAAGGTCGAGGTGACGCCGGTCTCGAGCATATTGCCGGGATCCATGTCGACGATATCCAGCGCCTTGAGCACGCCGCCGAGCCGCAGGTGCGTTTCCAGGTGCAGGTCGCGATAGTCGAGGTCGGCACGAACCTTGCCTGCGAGTTGTTGCTGCTCGTGGTCCACTGCGCTCACCAGTTCGGCAAAGGCCTGGTCGCCATTGGCCCAGGTGCGGGTGATGTCTGAGGCGTAGCCATCCACTTCGGCGCCCGCGTCGATCAGCAGGGACCGGTGTTCGGACGGGACCTCAAACTGCTTGTACTGGTAGTGCAAGGTTGCGCCGTTCTGGTTCAGCGCGACGATGTTGTTGTACGGCACGTCGGAATCGGTGTGGCCGGCGGCGGCCAGGAAGGCAGCGTTGATGCCCGCCTCCGATTCGCGGCCGAGGAAGGCATGCCGAGCGGCAACGTGGCCACGCGCGCCCTTGCGCTGGGCGAGCCGCATCAGCGCCAATTCGTAGGGCGTCTTGAAGGCTCGATGGAAATGCAGGTTATCAAGCACTGGCTTCGGATTGTTCGGCGCAAAGCCGGGCAGTGCGGCATCGGCCTCTCCCAGAATCGCAGCGCGGCCACTGGTTGGAAGATGCAGGACGGCTTCGGCCGGATCGGCAAGCACGCGGATATCGAAGTGCTCGACCCATTCACCCTCTGGCGGGCTGGGCGGCACGTGCCAATAGTCGTCGGGCTGGTAATACGCAAGCACCGGCTTGCGTCCTGGCGTATAGGCGATCCAGCAGTGCGGGTGCCGGGTGAGGGGTAGCCACTGCTTGAATTGGGGATTGACCTTGAACGGATAGGGCATGTCATCGAGGAAGCGCATCTTCTCGATACCTGAAGCCACCAGCAGATGGTCAAAACCGTGAAGGGACAGCGCATTATCGACACGTGTCTTGATTGTTGACAGGTGGGCAGGGTAAAGATGGCGGGACGAAAAGAACGACATGGCTGGGGATTCGCTGGTGGCGGCGTGATTATTCTGCCTCATCGAGCGTTCCGTTGAGGGCGGTGCGATGCAAGACAGGCGTGAAGATGGCGGATTTCTCGGGCTCCCTGCCTGGCTCTGGAGCCTGGGCGCACTGCTGGCGGGCCTTACGCTGGCAGTGATGGCCGCCTGGTTGCACCAGTCGGCAATCTCCCGAGCTGAACGCAACCTGCTGGAACGGCACGCCGAGCGCAGTTTCGCGGCCGTGCAGACCCAACTGGAGAACTGCGGCCTGTTGGTGCGCACCGTCCAGGCCTTGTTCCTGGCCTCGGACGAGGTAACGCCGCGCGAATTCGACAGCATCTACTACAACCTGCGGCCGCGCGAGTTGTTCCCCAGCCTGCAAGCCGTCACGTATTCGGCCCGCCGCATCGATCCGGAGACCGGGCGCGAGCACTTCATCACGACCATGATCGCGCCGCGCCCAGGCAACGAGCTGCTGGTCGGCCTCGACCTCGCGACCCAACCCCGCAACCTGCGCGCCGTGGCGATGTCCCGTGATACCGACCAGCAAGCGATGTCGGGCTCGTTCACCTTGATACAGCGCCTGGGACTGCCGGGCCCCAGCGACGGCATAACGATACGGCTTCCGGCCTTTACGCCGGGCGAGCCGCCCGCTGATGAAACCGAGCGGCGGAGGCGTATCACCGGCTCGGTGGCGGTATCGTTCCGGGTAAGCAAGCTGCTCGAGAGTGCGCTGCCGGCGGAAACGCGGGAAACGATGGACGTGCGCGTGGTGGACATCACTGCTGGCCAGCGCTGGCCGCTGTTCTACTCCCCGCGTTCGTCACCGTCCTTGATCGGCGCGCCGGCCGTGCTCGATTACCGGTTCTCGCACGATGTGAAATACGGCGACCGGATCTGGCGCATGGAACTCACCGGCCGTCCCGGCGGCAGCAGCCCGTTATGGTTGCCGGCGCTGACCCTGGCCAGCGGCGTGCTGGCCAGCCTGTTGTTCGCCTCGCTGGTCTGGTCGATGGCCAATACCCGCGCGCACGCGCTGGTGTTGGGCCGCAACATGGCCTCGCAGTACCGCGAAAGCGAGGAACGCTTCCGTGCGCTGAACGAATTGTTGCCAACCCTGGTGTTGTTGGCGCGACCCGATGGCCAGCTCATTTACGCCAACCAGGTCGCGCGCGAGCGACTGGCGCTGGGCGATCCCGACAAGGAGCCCGTGCAGGTACGGGATATCTTCGATGATGTGACCGTGCAGGAAAAGATCAGGCGGGTGGTCGCCGACGACTTGCCAATGCGCAATATCGCCTTGCGCTTTGCCGGGGAAAAATTCTCGCCGTTCTGGGCCACGCTGTCGGTGTC
>JBBRXD010000317.1:0-2834 GCA_038248775.1 Lysobacterales bacterium
AACAACTGTCGGCGTTGCGCGGCGTCGAGGGCGATGCGGGTGGACATGTCAGTGGGCTTTGCGCATCAGCGCGTAGAAGAAACCGTCCATGCCGTCTTCGCCGGGGAACCGTTGCCGACCCGCGCCACTCGTGTGGCCGAACCGCTCGTCCAGCGACTGCGCCACGGCATCGGGCGTGCGCGCCAGGAACGAATCAACCTGGCGCTGGTTCTCGTCCCTGAGCACCGAGCACGTTGCGTACAACAGACGGCCGCCGGGTGCGAGCAGCGACCACAGGGCGTCGAGCATCTGCGCCTGTTGTGCGACCAGCGCAGGAATATCTTCGGCGCGCCGATGCCATTTCACGTCGGGTTGGCGACGGATGATGCCAGTGGCCGAGCAGGGCGCGTCAAGCAGTACCGCGTCGAATTTTTTGCCCTCGGCCCAGGCATCGGGGCGCATCGCATCACCGGCAACCAGGGTGATGTTGTCTGCTTCGAGTTGCAGGCGCTTGAGCGTGGCGCGCACCCGCCGCAGTCGGCGTTCGTCCACGTCCAGCGCAAGCAATGATCCACTTGCATCGAGTTGGCTGGCTATCTGCGCGCACTTGCCACCGGGGGCGGCGCAGGCGTCGAGCACGTCTTCATTGGATTGAATTTCCATCGCCTCGACGGCCAGTTGCGCCGCACCATCCTGCACCGAAACCGAACCCGCGCGCCAACCGGGTAGCGACTCGGGCGACAGGCGAGCATCCACGCGCAGCGCTTGTTGCGGGAACGGCGGCGCGCTGGCCTCGATGCCGGCATTGCGCAGCAGCACCCGGTAGCCGTCGCGGGACACCTGGCGATGGTTGGCGCGCAGCCACAAGGGCGCGGCTATGTTGTTGTTGGCCAGGATCGCCTCGACCTGGTCGGGCCAATCGCGGCTGAGTGTTTCAATCAGCCAGTCAGGATGCGAAGTACGCACCGCGATTTCATTCGACACCGGCAGCGGTTCGCGGGTGGCGCGACGCAATAGCGCATTGACCAGCCCGACCAGTGCAGTACGGCCCAGGTCGCGCGCCGCTTCAGCGGTAGCGCCAACGGCGGCATGGGGCGACAACTTCAATTCGTCCAGTTGCGCCAGGCCGCATAGCAACAGGCAATGGATGCTGTAGTCGCGCTCGCGCATCGGCCGCGCCAGCCACAGCGACAACACATATTCGTAACGATAGCGGTGGCGCAGCGTGGCGAAGCAGATCGCCTCGAACAGGGACCGGTCGCGCGGGTCGGCGATCTGCGGCAGGACTTCAGCCAGCTCGGCCTTCAACGAACGACCTTCGGCCAGCACGGCAAGCACGCTGCGCGCCGCCAGCGCCCGCAGCGCGGCGCCAGGCACGGCCGTCATGGGGCTTCAAGGCGCGGGCGCGCGTTGAGGTAGTCGGCGATGGCTACCGGACGTCCGCCTTCGCGCTGCACCTGCAGCACACGCAAGGCGCCTTCCCCGCAGGCGATGTCCAGGCCTGACTTGTTGGCCAGCAGGATTGAACCTGGCGCCTGGTGATGTTCAAGCGGCAGCGCGCGCGCAGAGTGGATGCGCAGGCGCTCTCCGGCGACAGTGGCTTCGCAGATCGGCCAGGGATGGAAAGCTCGCACCCGCCGCGCCAACAGGTTGCCAGGCTGCGACCAGTCCAGGCTCGCTTCGGCCTTGTCGAGCTTGCTGGCGTAGGTAACGCCTTCGTCCGGTTGCGCTCGTGCCACGGGAAGCATGCCGGCACGCAGCAAGCCCAGGCCATCGCCCAATACTTCCGCGCCCAGTGATGCCAGGCGGTCGTGCAGACTGCCGCCTGTGTCTTCGTCGCTGATCGCGGTTTCCAGCGACAACAATACCGGGCCGGTATCGAGGCCCTTTTCCATCTGCATCAGGCACACGCCGGTGCGCGTGTCGCCCGCTTCGATCGCGCGCTGGACCGGCACGGCGCCACGCCAGCGCGGCAACAGCGAAGCGTGCACATTCCAGCAACCGTAGCGGGGGATTTCCAGCACCGATGCCGGCAGGATCAATCCGTAGGCAACGACGATCAGCAAGTCCGGCGCCAGCGCGCGCAATTGCTCGCGGGCGGACGCGGCCTTGAAATTCTGTGGCTGGAATACCGGGATGCCGCGAACAATAGCTTCCAGCTTCACTGGCGAGGGTTGCAGCTGGCGTCCACGCCCGGCGGGTCGATCGGGCTGGGTGTAGACGGCCACTACTTCGCCGCCTTGCACAGCGCTGCGCAAGGCCGGCACCGCGAATTCCGGGGTGCCGGCGAAAACGATCCGCAAGGCCATCAGGCTGCGCTTTCGGAATCTTCTTCCGCCAGGCGCTTTTGCTTGGCCAGTTTCTTCTTTACCAGTTCGCGCTTGAGCGGCGACAGGTAGTCCACGAACACCTTGCCGGCCAGGTGGTCCATCTCGTGCTGGATGCAAACGGCCAGCAAGCCATCCGCAGTGATCTCGAACGAGTCACCCTTGCGGTCAAGCGCGCGCACCGTCACGGATTCGGCGCGCTTCACGTCGGCATAGATGCCGGGCACGGACAGGCAGCCTTCCTGATAAACCTGGCTGCCCTCGCTGGCCAGGATCTCGGGATTGATGAAGACCATCGGATTGGCCTTGTCCTCGCTGATATCGAGCACCAGCAGGCGCACGTGGACGTCCACCTGGGTCGCCGCCAGGCCGATGCCCGGGGCGTCGTACATGGTTTCGAACATGTCGTCGATGAGCTTGCGGAGGCTTGCGTCGACCTTGGCCACGGGCTTTGCGATCGTGCGCAGGCGCGGGTCGGGGAACTCGATAATGGGTAGTTTGGCCATGGTGGATCTCGGGGCCGCGATG
>JBBRXD010000318.1:0-2834 GCA_038248775.1 Lysobacterales bacterium
CGGCCGCGGCTGGCAGGCCGCGCCAATTTCCATCACGGTGGAAGGCGCCAACATCATGACCCGCAGCCTGATGATCTTCGGCCAGGGCGCGATCCGCTGCCATCCGTGGGTGCTCAAGGAAATGCAGGCTGCGCTCAATCCGGACCCGGTGGCGCGCCTGCAGGACTTCGACACCAACCTGTTCGGCCACATCGGCTTCGCGATTTCCAATGCGGTGCGCAGCTGGTTCTTCGGCATCACCACAGCGAGCTTGGGCAAGGCACCGGGCGACGATTACACGCGTCGCTATTTCCGCAAGCTCAACCGGTACTCGGCGAACCTGGCCCTGCTGGCCGACACGTCCATGCTGTTGCTCGGCGGCAAGCTGAAGTTCAAGGAAAAGCTCTCCGGTCGCCTGGGCGACGTGCTCAGCCAGTTGTACCTGGCCAGCGCGATGCTCAAGCGTTATGAAGACGATGGTCGCCCGGCCACAGAACAACCGCTGCTGGCCTGGGCTTTCCATGATTCGGTGCACAAAATCGAGCTGGCCATGTCGGGCGTGCTGCGCAACTTCCCGATCCGCCCGGCCGCGTGGCTGCTGTGGCTGCTGGTGTTCCCGCTCGGCCGTCGCGCGCAGGCGCCGTCGGATCGCCTGGGCCGCCGTGCCGCAGCGCTGCTGATGGCGCCGTCTGACGCGCGTGATCGCCTGGCCGATGGCGTGTTCCTGACGCCCTGCGAAAACAATCCGGCCGGCCGCATCAACGATGCGCTGGGCAAGGTCATCCTGGCCGAGCCGGTGGAACGCAAGTTCCTGAAGGCGCTCAAGAACAGCGATATCACCGCGCTGACCTTCGCCGAACAGTTGAGCGAAGGCGTGCGCGAGGGCTGGATCACCGCCGACGAAAAAGTACAGCTGGAAGAGTTGCGCGAGCTGACCTGGGATGCCATTACGGTGGACGACTTCGACTCGGCGGACCTGGAGTCGGCGTCCCTGCACCGCTTGCAGCAGATGCACCGCGCTGCCTGAGGAGCGGGCCATGGCCAGCGTGCTTGCGATGTGGCAATCCATGAACCGGCGCCCTCTGGGCGCCTGGTTCTTCAGCAAGGCCGTGTGCTGGAAGGCCCCGTATTTCGGCACTATCTCGCCGCGCTTCGTGCTGCTGGAACCGGGCCGTTGCGAAGCCATCATCCACGACCGCCGCCGCGTGCATAACCACATCGGCACGGTGCACGCGATCGCCCTGTGCAACCTGGCCGAACTGACCGCCGGCGTGATGACCGACGCCAGCCTTCCTGCGGGCATGCGCTGGATTCCCAAAGGCATGTCCGTGCAATACCTCAAGAAAGCCAACGGCACCTTGCGTGGCATCGCCACGCCTGCCATCGACATGGTGGTGAGCGATGCGGGCTATGACTTGCCGGTCAACGTGGACGTGCTTAACGCTGCCAGCGAAAAAGTCTTCGCCGCGCAAATCAACATGTGGGTCAGCCCGTCGCCGAAGCGCTAGGGCTTGGGCTTGGCAGCGCCGGACTTGATCGCTGTAGCGTTGATCGGGCCGGCTTCGATGCGGCGCAACTGCGCGTGGAAATAGACCGCCGACTCCTCGGTCCGGCCATCGGCGAACTGGATCCGATAGGGCTTGCCACTGAGCGATGACCCGGTGGCGCAATAACGGATGAAGTCCTCGGCCGTGCGCACGCGCTTGCCGGAATTCTTCCATTTCAGGCGCAAGTGGCTGGCAGCCTGGGCGGGGTCATGCGTGCTGCCGTTGCGAATGAAGACCAGGCCGTGTGATTCTTCCACCGTGGCGATGAGCGCCTGGATCTTCGTGGCTTCCGTTGGCGCGCTTTGCGTCGCGGGTACAGTCGTGGGGGATGCCATTGCGGCAGCCATCGGCCACGACAGGACAAGCAGCAACATCAGCACGATGCGGCTGATGCCATCGCGTTGGCAGGATGCAAGACTTTTTTCCATGTTAAGCATTCCCGGTTGTGCGTCGGTGTTGAACCCGCCCATGGTGCAGGTCTCGAGCAAACGCAGCATGAACACGGCCAGGTCGCGCGCATCGATGAGCGGCATCGGCGCGGCGGTTGGCCATGGGCGGCTCCTTTCAGTCGTGCCCGACAGGCAGCTTGGCCTGCTCGCGCACCACGCGCCATGCGCCGAAGGTCATGGCTGCGGCAATGGCGACGCCGCCCAGGAAGACGACTTTGGTCCCGAACACCAGCAGCCCCTTGTGCACCCAGGAAAACGCGAGGTCGCCACCGCGATAGATGACGGTGTCGATGGCGGCCTTGGCCTTGTAGCGCGACTGTCGATCCACCCGCGTGTAGATGGTTTCGCGCGCGGGCTTGGCCAACGAAAATTCGCCGGCGCGCGTGGCGATCTGCACCACCGCCACCAGCGCGGGCAGCGGCGACAGCGACAGCATTGCGTAGCCGGCGAGTATCGCCAACGCCGGGATCATCAAGGCCGGACCCACGCCATAACCGGTCAGGATGCGCCGGGTCAGGAATACCTGGATGCCCAGCGTCAGCAGGTTGATCCACAGGTCGAGGTTGGAATAGAACTGCGTGCGCATCGCATCTTCCGACAGAAGCTTGGCGATTTCGCGCTGCTGGTTGTACAGCTGCGTGCCCACGCCCACACCGAAAAACATCAGCATGGCCAGCGCGCGCAGCAGGGGATCGCGCGCCACCAGTCGCAAGCCTTCCAGGATGGGCTTTTGCCCGAGCTCTTCGCCCCCTATTGCGAAGGCAGTGTGCGCGAGCCCTTCGACAAGGAGCCGGTGGGGCCGGGGGTCTGGTTCGCCGCCCCGAACTATCACCTCATGGTGGAGCGCGATCGCACGTTC
>JBBRXD010000319.1:0-2825 GCA_038248775.1 Lysobacterales bacterium
GCCAGCGTGATGAACTGGAACTTGTAGCCCATGGCGCCGAGTTCACGCTGGAACTTGGCGATGGTGGCGTCGTCGAGATTCTTCTTCCAGTTGAAGCTGGGGCTGCAGTTGTAGGCCAGCAGCTTGCCGGGGAACCTGGCGTGGATGGCGTCGGCGAAGGCCTTCGCGAACGCCAGGTCGGGCTTGCCCGTTTCGCACCAGATCAGGTCGGCGTAGGGTGAATACGCCAAGCCGCGGCTGATGCTCTGCTCCAGACCGTTGTTCGACTTGAAGAAACCTTCCACGGTGCGCTCGCCGGTCAGGAAGGGCTTGTCGTTGTCGTCGACGTCGCTAGTCACCAGGTCGGCGGCCTCGGCGTCGGTGCGCGCCAGCAGGATGGTCGGCGTGCCCATCACGTCGGCCGCCAGGCGCGCGGCCACCAGCTTGGCCACCGCTTCACGCGTCGGCACCAGCACCTTGCCGCCCATGTGGCCGCATTTCTTCACAGAGGCCAACTGGTCCTCGAAGTGCACGCCGGCGGCGCCGGCATCGATCATCGCCTTCATCAGCTCGAAGGCGTTCAGCACGCCGCCGAAACCGGCTTCGGCATCGGCCACGATGGGCTGGAAGTAATCGATGTAGCCATCGTCGCCGGGGCCCTTGCCTTCGCTCCACTGGATCTGGTCGGCGCGGGCGAACGTGCTGTTGATCTTCTTGACGCACTTGGGCACGGAATCGACGGAATACAGGGACTGGTCGGGGTACATCTCGCCATTGGAGTTGGCGTCACCCGCCACCTGCCAGCCGGACAGGTAGATGCCCTTGAGGCCGGCCTTCACCTGCTGCATGGCCTGGTTGCCGGTCAGCGCGCCGAGGGTGTTGACGAAGGGCTCGGTGTTGATCGAGGCCCACAGCTTTTCCGCGCCGCGCTGGGCCAGCGTGTGTTCGATCTGCAGCGAGCCGCGCAGCTTGACGACGTCGGCCGCGCTGTAACCGCGCTTGATGCCCTTCCAGCGTGGGTTCCCGGCCCAGTCCTTTTCGAGTTGGGCAATCTGCTGGTCGCGGGTCAGTTGGGTCCAGTTGGTCATGAAGTTCACTCCGGTTGATTGAAAAACCTGGTCGGCGGCGCTGCGGTGCAAGGTCCGGGCCGATGGATCAACTTTAAGTCTTGTAGAAGACTCCGTGGCATCTTATGTCTTATACAAGACAATAAATCTTTTTCTTTTAAATCAATAGCTTGCAGTCATAATTTCTCGATGCGAAATCGTTTTTCTCATATCGAGAAATAATGTCGCAGTGCAACATCATCGGATTCCGCATCGCGAAATAGCGTTTCCGCGCGAAGCTTTCCCGGCCGGCCGCACCGCTGCGGCATCATCAGTCGCCATGCCCCTGAGCTACCGCCCCAGCCGCCCCGCGGCCTTTCTGTGCCTCGCGCTGAGCATGTCGCTGGTCGGGAGCTACGTCGCCCTGTCCAAACCGCTGGTCGCCGCCATTCCGGTCTTCCTGCTGGCGTGGCTGCGCTTTGGCATCGGCGGCGCCGCCATGCTGCACTGGCTGCGCAAGCCCATGGGGGAACTGCCGCTGACGCCGCAAATCCGGTGGCTGCTGTTCCTCGAATCGTTCCTGGGCAACTTCCTGTTCTCGATCTGCATGCTGTTTGGCGTGAGCCTGACCAGCGCCGTCTCGGCCGGCGTGATCATGGCAGCCATCCCTGCTGTCGTCGCCCTCCTGAGCTGGATCTTCCTGCGCGAGCGCATCGGGCTGCGCACCTGGGGCGCAGTGGCATGCGCCGCGCTCGGAATCGCTCTGCTGGCGTTCGCGGATGCGCCCGCCGGCGGGCCGGTACCGGGTCGGGCCGACGGCGCGTGGCTCGGCAACCTGCTGGTGCTCGGCGCGGTGCTGTGCGAAGCGGCGTATGCGGTCATCGGCAAGAAGCTGACCGGGGCGCTGGCGCCGAAGCGGATCACGTCGATCATCAATCTGTGGGGCTTCGTGCTGGTGACACCGTTCGGCCTCTACGCCGCGCTGCGATTCGACTTCGGCTCGGTCACTCCGGGGATCTGGTGGCTGCTGCTGTTCTACTCCCTGGCGGCGAGCATCTGGACGGTGTGGCTGTGGATGACGGGCCTCAAGTCGGTCCCTGCTTCGCAGGCCGGAGTCTTCACCGTGATGCTGCCGGTGTCGGCGGCGCTGGTGGGCGTGTTCGCCCTCGGTGAACACCTCAGCGGACTGCAGTTGCTGGCCTTCGCCATCGCCCTCGCGGGCGTGTTGCTCGCGACGCTGCCGGCTCGCAAGGGCAGCGCGACGCGTGCTTCGCCAAGCTGATCTCACCCGCTTCTCCAGCGAAATCCCGTGTCGCGGCGCGGTGTTGGTCGCTCTTCCTCGCGCGCTGCGTGAGCAGTCGCAACGCGCTCCCAATGGCGCAGCGCGCCGCCTTCGACGTCGACGCATGGTCGCGTTCATTCGGTCTCCAGAGGGAAAACGGCCGTAAAACGACCCCAAAAAAAACAACACGCCAGAGTGAAAAAACCCGTTTTTCGCTTGGAAACGCGTTTTTTCTCCAGTAGCATCCGCAGTGCCAGAGGGAATGCAGGTTCTCGCTGGTGATTAATCAACTTCTAGAAGGAAATAATCATGGCAACTGCGAAAAAAGCTGCGGCAAAAAAACCAGCCGCAAAAAAGACCCCGGCGAAGAAAGCGGCACCGGCCAAAAAGGTAGCAGCCAAGAAGGCGGCTCCGGCCAAGAAGGCAGCTGCGAAGGCAGCGCCGGCCAAGAAGGCAGCTGCGAAGGCAGCGCCGGCCAAGAAGGTCGCGGCGAAGAAGGTTGCTGCGAAGAAGGCTCC